>QHSZ01000249.1 GCA_003220595.1 Candidatus Rokuibacteriota bacterium
CGGGGGCAGGAGTGGCGACTTCACGTCGCCGATGATCGTCGCGGTGCCCGCCATGCAGCCGAACACGTCCCGCTTGGGCTCGTCCGGGGGCACCAGCTTGGCGACCGGCTTGCCCTTCTTGGTGATGACGACCGGCGTCCGGAACTTCCTGACCTCCTCCATCACCCGCAGGCACCGGGATGACCATTAGTGGGCCGTCAGCAGCGGTCTGCGTCAGTGACGAGGAGCCGGAGGACGCCCGTCGCCGGGTCGTACTCGAAATCGTTCCCGGCGCACTGGAACTTCGGCGCGGACATGAGGAGCGCCAGCACGGCCGCCCTGTCGGGGGGCCACTGGCCCTTCTGGGCCTGGTAGCTCCGGACCAGGTCCGCGAGGGTCTCCAGCGTGGCCCGGTCGGCCATGAGCCTGGCGTTCGCGAGGGGGCGGTCTTGCTGGAACTTCTCGACGGTCTTCTGCGTGGAGCCGGCGTAGCGCAGGAGCAACACACCCCCGAGCGCCAGGACCACCAGCACGACGAGGATCTCGACGAGGCCGAAGCCGCGGTGACCGGTGCCTGGCCGCCTGGCGTCCATGCCGCTGCCCAGTCTACCGCGGTCCGCGCCGGCCCCGCGCCCGGGAATTCGGGCTTGCGCTGCTCTCGCCTGCGGCTAAGATTCTCCTCACGATGGAGACCTCCCGAGCACTCATCCCGTGGACGGTGCTCGCGCTGCTGCTGGCCTGCGCCGCGCCCGCCGCCGCCTTCGAGGGCGAGCAGGCGCTCTACGAGGCGGCCAGGAAGGAGAAGGAGCTCACCTGGTACACCGCGCACTACAACTCGGAGTCCGCCGCGGCGGTGTGCAACGGGTTCGAGAAGAAGTACCCGGGGATCAAGTGCAACTACATCCGGACGACGGCCCAGGTCGCCTATCAGCGCCTGGCCCAGGACCAGAAGGCGGGGCTCGCGGTCGCGTCGGTGTTCAGCTCGACGGACGTGAGCCACTACGGCCGGATGAAGCAGGACGGCTGGCTCCAGCCGTACCGGCCCAAGAACCTCTCGGAGCTGATCGACGCCTTCAAGTCGTTCAACGACCACCAGGATATGTACGTCGCCACGGCGGCGGGCCTGGTGCTCCTCACCTACAACACGAGCCTCGTCGAGGCCAAGGACGCGCCGAAGAAGTGGACCGATCTCCTCGATCCGAAGTGGAAGGGCAAGGTCTCGATCGGCCATCCCGGCTTCAGCGGGTACGTGGGGACGTGGGTCGTCCAGATGCGCAAACTCTACGGCTGGGACTATTTCAAGAAGCTCGAGCTGAACAAGCCGCGGATCGGGCGCTCCATCAACGACACGGTGACCATGCTCAACGCCAAGGAGAGCTGGGTCGCCGCCGGCCCGTCCGCCACGACGCTCGAGAGCAAGGACAAGGGCAACCCGCTCGCGGTCGTCTATCCCGA
The DNA here is from genome assembly GCA_003220595.1 of Candidatus Rokuibacteriota bacterium. GTDB lineage: Bacteria > Methylomirabilota > Methylomirabilia > Rokubacteriales > CSP1-6 > AR19. Next base: position 1,435 of record QHSZ01000249.1, read on the forward strand.
GGACGGCGCCGTCCTGATGGTCTCGCCCACCGGAATTCTGAAGAACGCGCCCGCGCCGAACGCCGCCAGGCTCTTCGAGGAGTACCTGCTGAGCCGTGAGTGCAACGAGATCATGGTGAAGATGCGCCAGGACTCGGTGCACAAGGCGGTCAAGCCGCTGCCGGGCGCCCGGTCGCTCGCCGAGGTGAAGACGATCCGCCCGTCGTACGACGAGGTCGAGCGGGGCATCCCAGAGGTGAAGGAGCTGTTCCGGGACACGTTCGGGATCTGAGCGCCGTGCGCTGGCGCCACCTCGACAAGTCGGTCTTCCTCTGGCTCCTGCTCGTCGCGGCACTGCTCGTGCTCGTGATCAACCCGCTCGCGCGGCTCGTCTGGTCGAGCTTCCAGGACGGCGCGACCGGCGCCGTCACCCTCGACAACTACCTCGCCGCCTACGGGCGCTGGCGGTATCTGGAGGCGCTCGTCAACTCGCTCGTGCTCGGCCTGGCGGTGGCCGCCGTGTGCGTGGTGTTCGGCGTGCCGATGGCGTGGGCGGTGTCGAGGACGGACATGCCCGGCAAGGGCCTCGTGTGGGCGGCGATCCTCGGCACCTTCATCATGCCGTCGTATCTCGGCGCCGTCGCCTGGATCCTGCTGGCCGGCCCGAACGCCGGCTGGCTGAACCGCGTCTACATGGGGCTCACCGGCGCCGCCGCGGGCCCCTTCAACATCTACACGATGGCGGGCCTCGTGCTGGTCATCGCCTGCTACTCCTTCCCCTACATGTTCGTGTTCACGCGCTCGGCGCTCGACCTGATCTCGTCCGAGATGGAGGACGCGGCTACCACGCTCGGCGCCGGCGTCCTGCGCACGACGCTCCGCGTGACGCTGCCCCTGACGCTCCCCGCGATGATGGCCGCGTTCATCGTGGCGTTCCTCGAGGCCATCGCGCTCTTCGGGGTCCCGGCCCTCATCGCGCTGCCCGGCCGGATCCAGCTCATGACGACCACGCTGTGGCAGTTCTTCGAGTTCCCGCCACGGGTGCAGGTGGCGGCCGCCTACGCGATGCCGCTCCTCTCGATCACCGCGCTGCTCTTCTGGCTCCAGCAGCGGCTCATCGCGCGCAAGGGGTACGTGGCCCTCACCGGCAAGGGCGGCGAGCGCCGGGTGGTGAGGCTCGGCGCGTGGCGGTGGGTGATGCTCGGCTACTGCCTGTTCATCACGTCGCTGTCGTTCTTCCTGCCCATGGTGGTCGTGCTCCAGGCGGCCTTCGCCAAGGCCTGGGGCCGCGGATTCTCGCTCGACAACCTCACGCTGGCCAATCTCCGCTTCGTCATCGTGGACCAGCCGATCACGCGCGCGGCCACCGTGCACACGTTCGTCTACGGCGGCGTGTCGGCCGCCCTCGCGCTCGGGCTCGCGCTGGCGATCGCCTACATCGTCCACCGCCGGCTCGTGCCGTTCGGCCGGGCGCTCTCGTACGTGGCGATGGCGCCCTTCGTCATCCCTGGCATCGTGCTGGCGATCGGGTTCTACGCCGCCTACACCTCGCCGCCGCTCGCCCTCTATGGGACGGCCTGGATCCTCATCCTCGCCTTCACGACCCGCTTCCTGCCGATCGCCTACGCCAACAGCAACGCGGCCATCCGCGCGATCAACCCCGAGCTCGAGGACGCGGTGCGGATCCTCGGGGGCGGCCGGCTCCTGGCGCTCCGCCGCGTCGTGGGCCCGCTCTTGAAGCGCGGGCTCGCGGGTGCATTCCTCCTGGTCTTCATCCCGGCGACGCGCGAGCTCAGCTCGGCGATCTTCCTCTACACGACCGGCACGCAGGTACTGTCCGTGCTCCTCTTCGACAAGAGCGACGAGGGGAACTTCGAGTACCTGTCGGCGATCGGGCTCATCCTCGTGCTCGGCACGGTCACGCTGGTGCTGGCGGGCCTGCGCCTGGTCGGCCGCGATTTCATGCTCACGCGGACGACGACGACGTGAGCAAGCTCGCCCTCCGCCACCTGAGCTGCCGCTTCGGCAGCGTCACCGCGGTGGACGACATCAGCCTCGAGCTCGCGTCGGGTGAGTTCGTCTCACTCCTGGGGCCCTCGGGCTGCGGCAAGACGACGACGCTCCGGCTGATCGCCGGGTTCCTCCCTCCGTCGGGGGGCACCGTCGAGATGGACGGCGACCCGATCTCCTCGCCCGCGTCCGCGCTGCCGCCCGAGAAGCGGAACATGTCCATGATCTTCCAGAGCTACGCCATCTGGCCCAACATGACGGTGGCGCAGAACGTGGCCTTCGGCCTCGAGGTGCGCCGCCTCGCGCGTGCGGAGATCCGCGCCAGGGTCGGCCACATCCTCGACGTCGTGCGGCTTGCCCCCTTCCGGGATCGCTATCCGGCCGAGCTCTCGGGCGGGCAGCAGCAACGCGTCGCGCTCGCGCGCGCGATCGTCGTGCAGCCGGCCGTGCTCCTGCTGGACGAGCCCCTCTCGAATCTCGACGCGAACCTCCGCGAGGAGATGCGCTACGAGATCCGGCGCCTCCACGACGAGTTCCACATCACGACGGTCTACGTCACCCACGACCAGGCGGAGGCGATGGTCACCTCCGACCGCATCGCCGTCATGAACCAGGGGCGGATCGAGCAGGTGGACGAGCCGCGGGCGCTCTACGCGCGGCCGCGGACGCGCTTCGTGGCCGGCTTCATCGGACGCACCAACTTCCTCGACGGCGAGGTCCACGGCGCGGAGGTCGTCTTCGACCACTTCGCCATCGCGCTCGCTCGGTTCGACGAGTCCCCGGCCCTCCGTGGCAAGGTCGCGTTCTCCCTCCGCCCGCAGAGCATTCACCTGCACCGCCAGCCCCCCGCCGCGTCCGAGCGCACCTGCGTGATCCCGGGCCGGGTCGTCCAGCGCGCGTACCTCGGCGAGCACTGGGACTACGCGGTGCGGCCAAAGGACGGCGAGCTGCAGCTGCGCGTGACGGCCCGCCCCCACGAGGTGTTCGAGGTGAACGAGCACGTCTGGCTGGAGGTCGACCCGGGCCAGATGGCGCTGCTCGGCTCGTCGATCGGCACGTAATCGCTCCACGGCGCCGAGTCGGACGCCAGGCGTTCGTCACGGCCGGGCTCACCCGCGCGCCCAGCCCGCCCACAGGCTTCCGAGTCGCGCGAGCGCCGAGGCCGGCAGCGGACCCTTGGCGACGACCCCCGCGGCGTACTCGAGGTGCTCGAGACTCGAGTAGCCCAGGAGCACCGTCGACACGGCGTCGTGGCTCAGCGCGAAGCGCAGCGACGCCTCGACGAGGCTCGCGCTGTGGCCCTCGTTCACGAGCGCGCGCAGGCCCTGGGCACGCTCGACGTCGCTCCCGTAATCGGGCCCGCTGGCGATCGGCTCCACGCTCGGCACCGCGACGGGATGGCGCGTCGCCACACCGCTCAGCGCGCCGCCAGCCAGCACACGGATGACGATGACGCCGACGCGACGCTCCCGCGCGCGCTCGAGCACGCGCCGGAAGTCCTGGGGCGGGAACCCCGCCGGCACCTCGACGCCGGCGCTCGGGTTGAGCAGGTTGTAGCAGACCTGCGCGGTGTGGAGCGACGCCGCGTCGAG
>QHSZ01000250.1 GCA_003220595.1 Candidatus Rokuibacteriota bacterium
TTCCCCAGCGTCCGTCACGGTGACCGTGAAACCCACCGGGCCGAAATTGCTGTTACCGGAGCCTACGATCTGAGACTGCGGGACCGAGCCCTGGCAACTCGGGGTAACGCTCTCGATCGAGGTGCTCTGCACTCTGAAGTCGGTGTCGTGGTTGATGTAGACCAGGTGGCCCGAGAACGTCGCGTCCTGTCGCATCGCGCCGACGACGCCGAACGTCCCCTTTCCGCCGCCTGGCGTTACGGTGATCCATCCACCGCCGGTCGTGGCCTTCCCCGCGGGGCCCGAGCCCGCCTGGCAGTCGATTTGCGCGTCCGCAATGGCGAGCATGACGTCGGCGAGGACCTGGTGCGTGATCGTATCAATCGTGGTCACGTGCAACGCCATGACCGAGAGCTCACCGCTGGTGCCCGAGAGGGACGGCAATTGCTGGTTGATGATTACGGTGCCGTTCGGCAATGCGACCGTCTGGTTCGGGTTGCCCGTGACGGTGATGGCCTGACCGTTGATCACGAGGTTGGCGAGCTCCGAGCTGCCCGTGATCGCTGGCCCCGGGCCGCAGCTTGCATTGCTCCGGGCCATCACGAAGTCGGTCGTGATCCCGTTGCCCGAGATCGTCAGGCTCACGTTCGCCAGCGAGGCCTCAGCGTCGGTCTCGTCGAGGCCGACGACGACGCTATGGAGCGTCCCCGCGGATAGCGCGACCGCGCCGCCCGTCGCGCTGCCGGGAATGTCCCCTGAGAGAAGCGACGCGTCGACCTCACCGCCGGATGGCGGGAGCTGGCCGCTGGCGGCTTTGATGACTACGCCGGCGGCCGGCACTGTTGCCTGCACGCCCGTCGACTGACCACCGAAGCTCATGGCGTGTGCGCCGCTGGGCCAGGCCGACGAGCCGAGCCACGCGACCACCACGGCAACGAGAACCGCGCGCGAAGAACACTCTTGTAGTTTCATAGGCCCTCCTTGACTCGAATCTTCGGAGAGCCAATCAATCCTGTCTATTACCTAGGCGGGTTCGTCCGAACGGCTTAGGCCGTTACGGTCGGTCATCATGATTTTCGCGACGATCGCGGAGCGGGACGACACTTCCATCTTGAGCATGATCAGCCGCAGGAACGCCTTCACCGTATTCGGGCTGACGTTCATCCGATTCGCGATCTCCTTATTGCTCAGGCCCTGGAGCAAATACTCCAACGTATCCCGCTCGCGTCGCGTGAGGTTGAATTGCTCGGAGATGGGCGAGAGCGGAATCAGTCCGAAGTTCGCCCTTTCGACCAGGACGGCGATGCGGGAGTGAGAAAGCCCGTCGCCGTCCGAATCCACGAGGAAGGCCCTGCAAAGGTAACGCCGCCTGCCGGACCGGAACTCGGTCACGACGGACGATTCACGCGAGGGCCGCCGGCTCAGCAGACTCTCGCGGATCTTTTCGGCGAGGAAGACGTCTGGATGCCTCACGTTCGCGAGATCGTTTGGATAGCTGAGAACCCGGATCGCCTCGGCATTGAACACGATCGGACGCAGGGAGGGGTCTAACAGGAGGAAGCCAGCTGTAGACCTGGGCGGAACCCCCTCTTCAGGCCTACGGGGGTACGACTTCACTAACAGCGGTGAACCATTACTGTGCATCGTGGCCCCCAATCGGCTTGAAGAGCGTCGTCTCGCCGCGTCCCACGGGCGCCCCCAGGGTTGTAAGGGAAAGCACGCAGGTCAAAATGCGGGTTTCCCCGGCCCCGGCCCATCAGGGGAATGCCTAAGATCTCAGGCGGAAGATCCCCGATACGCTTCTCGGTAAATCCTGTATCGACCGATGAAAATGCCCGACCCTTCAAGGTGTCGAGGTGTTCAGGTCCTTTCGCGGCGGACTATGTCAGCCGCGCAGAAGAGCGAGTGCACCAATCTGGTGCAGTGCACCACCTACTTTCTCGACGCCTTCGTGGCGTGAGTGTCTCAGCCGGAAAAGGCGTGACGGTGACCCTCACCGCCGTCGCGGTGCCGGGCGAGACGACAGCAGTTCCTCCGTTTCGAGGGCAGTGCATGGGTGGATGTCACGGGTGGGTTTAATGTCCGAGCGGCGGACTGGGACCGGCCAGGAAGTTGTCAGGCGGGCCAGGAATGTGCCGTAATTTGGCAGGGTCACCATGCCAGAAACCCATCCAGCCTGGACCTTAAGCCATTGATTTTCGCTATGAATTGATGACGGTCAGGATCTCTGATTCCGTGGCACTTGGATTGCTCCTGATCCTGGCAGGAGCGATTGATGACACCCTTCACACGCTGGTGCCAACTGGTGGCCGCGGTCGCGCTCGGGCTCATGTGGTTGGCGCCTTCCGCGGCCGACGCCGCGACCCTGAAGCGCGTCCACTCCGGGACGACGAACGTCCCAAGCGCCTCGGTGGTCAACGTCACCCTCGAGCTCCAGGACGCGACCAAGGCCTTCGTTTTCTGCCCGACCCGGACGACCAGCGGCAACTCCAGCCACCGCGTCACCTGCACCCTCAGCACCAACAACCTCGCGATCGACGGCGGGACCAACGTCACCAACGCCAACACCGTATCCTGGTTCGTCGCGGAGTTCGAGAGCGGCGTCAGCGTCGTGCGCGGCACCTCGACCTTCAACGCGGGGAGCGCGACACCGTCGGCGGCGCCGGTCATCGGCACCGTGGACTGCAGTAAGAGCTTCGTCGCCCTCGCCGGCGAGCAGACCGACACCGCACTCACCTCGATCAACGACGAGGAGTTCACGTTCCTCGGGGTCCTCGGGACGTTCGCAGCGCCGTGCGCGGTTACGGCCGGCACGACGACGAGCACGCTCACCCTGTCGCGTCTGGCGACAACCAACGCGGCGACCGTGGCATGGCAGGTCGTCACGATGGACGGCGCGACGGTCGTGGCGCGCAACACGGCGACGATCGCCATCAATGCATTGACGGCGAGCCCCGCTTCGTTCCCCCTCACCGACTCGACCAAGTCCTTCGTCCTGATGTCGCGGCGGGCCGGGACTGCGATCGCCGGCGTCGAGAACCTGTACATGGTCAGGGGGGACTTCGACAGCACCAGCTGCAGTGGGTCGCCGCTCTCCTGCACCAAGGTGATATTCACACGCGACCTCCAGACGGGCGCCGCGAACACCCAGGTGGACGTCGCGTACGAGGTGATCACGCTGAACGACGGCGGTACCGTCCAGCGCCCCGCGAGCGCGACTGCCAGCAGCGGCACCACGGCGACGATGGGACTAGCCGGCAACATCGCGGCGATCGATCGCTCGGCCGCCGTGCCCTTCTTCACCGGGTCGGTTGGCGGGGCGACCAGCAGCAACCTCTACTTGGACAAAGGCAGCTGGACCGCGGCGTTTCCCTCGACCACCCAGCTCCAGTTCACCCGGGGGATCAGCTCGACGGTTGTGGGCACCGTGAACTGGTTCGTCGTGTCCTTCTACAAGTGCCCGACGACTTACAGCCGCCTGTGCTCGATGGGCGTGACGGGCGGCAACGACTCGGCGACGGTGTCCTGGTCGCCGATCTACGATCCCGCATGCCTGTCCGGCTCGACGCCGACGAAGTGCGAGGCGGTCGTGCTCCGCAGCCAAAGCACTATTGCGTTCGCCCCGAGCAACGGCACGGCGTACGCCGTCGGTGCGCAGCCCGCGGCTGGTGTCTTCGTCGCGTTCAACGGGACCGCACAGACCTTTACCGAGAATCCGGCAAACCTTACGAACGGCACCCAGTACTTCTATCGGGTCTATCCGAAGGTCAACGGGGCGACGACCTACATGACCGACATATCGAACACCGTCAGCCAGGTGAACGTGACGCCAAGCGCAAACGCAAACCTCGCGTGGAGCTACATGACCACGGGCGGCTCCACGCTGAACGCGCCGAGCGCGGGGAACGGGCGCGTGTACGTCGCCTCCAACGGCAGCAAGATGGTCGCGCTCAACAGCTCGACCGGGGTGGAGCTGGCGACGCCGCTGATCACGAACGGAGCCATCCAGAGCTACCTCTCGTGGTTCCCGGTGAGTGGCGGGACCAACGAGGCGGTGGTCGCCGGCGACCAGATCGGCAGGCTCACTTCGATGGACGCCGTGACTGGCGCCCGCAACTGGACGGTCCAGCTTCCCGTGGATGCTACCGGCTTCATCCAGGCCACCCTGTCGGCGCAGCTCCTCGCCTACACCCAGGGCGGATATAAGTGTGACACCGGCGCGGGGTTCTCAGGGACCTACACCACGGACCTGATCTACGTCGCGAGCCGCGACAATGGCCTGATGACGAACAACGTCTGGGCCGTGCGCGCGGATACCGGTCAGATTCAGTGGACGTTTACGCCTGGGACCGCGATGGACCGCGCCGTGGGCCAGCCCTACGTCGACTACTGCAGAGACCGCCTCTGGGTCTCGACGGGAAACAACGCGGGCCAGAAGAGCCTCTGGGTCGTCAACACGCTCACCGGCACCGAGGTCACGAGCTTCCCCAGCGTCGGTAACCAGGTCGACTCGGCGCCGACGCCTTCGGCCGACGGGACCACCGTCTACGTCGGCGACGCCGCTGGGAACGTCTACGCCTTCGACGCGGCGACGAACGGAAACCTTAAGAAGTACTCGCTGCTACTCGCGGGTACGAGCCCGACGATCAAGGGCTACATCTGGGAGGACTGGACGACGCCGGGCAAGCTCTATATCCCGGTGATCACGAACGGCAGCGCCGGCGTCTGGTGCGTGCAGGATAACGGGTCAGCCCTGGTCGCCTGCCCCAGCTGGACCACGAATCCGCGCACCGGGAGCAGCACCTTGGCCGAGCCCCTCGTGACGGGCACGGCGATCTTCTTCCCGGTCTCCACCGGCATAATCTACCAGCTCAACACCTCGGACGGCACCCTCTACGGCGGCACGGGCCATCCTTTCACGGTGGAGAGCGGGGTCGCTCTCGGCGGTATCAGCACGGAGGACTGGACCCAGCTCTATGTCGGGACGAGCAGCGGGCGGAGCTACCGGATCAACCTCACCGGCGGGAACCTGCCATGATCAAGCCCACCCACTGGCTGGTCCTCGGATTACTCGGCTCCGCCCTCGCGACCGTCGTCGTGCAGAATGCGCTCAAGAGCGACGGCTCCGCGGCCGTGCGGCCGGTCACCGAGCGCACGGATCCCAGCCATCGCACCGCGCCAAAGCTCGGTCGGGCGTTCCTCGGCAACTCAGACGAGACGGCCGACACGGGCGACGCCACGATGCCGGGACGCACCGGTTGGACGCGCCCCGCCACGCGGCCGGTGAACGGCGTCGGCAGGTTCAACAACCAGCAGAGCAACCCCAGCGCCTTCCACGACACCGGCGCGGGCACGCCGAGCGCGACCATGTTCGGCCTCGCGCTACCGAGGTCGCGCGGCGCGGTGGCGGGCGGCTCGGTGGGCCCGGGGAGCGGGGATCCGACCAGTACGACGACGGAGCAGATCGGCGCCCCGGCGGCTCCGGTCGGGTGCAGGCACGAGTTGGGGGTCCAGCCGCAGGGCGTCACCGCCCACGTGGACTTCGTGGGCATGCTGCTCAACGGCCAGGAGCTCTTGGGCCAGAACTTTCCGGCCGCCCAGCTGAGCGACCTGAAGATCCTCGTGCAGTGGCAGAGCCTCTTCCAGAGTCACCTCCAGCGCCTGGACTTGATCGCGCCGGACGGATCCCTCTATCAGTCGTTCTCGCGGCCCTTGACGGCCGGGGACGCCGACGCTCCGGTCGAGACGCTGCTGCCAGTGAACGGGACGTGGATCACCCGGTACGGCCTGTATGGAGCGTGGTGCGTCGAGGCGTTCCTTGATCAGCAGGAGCAGCCCATCACAAGCAGTCGACTTGTGATCGCGTCTCCGCGTTAAGAAGCGGTCAGGACCGCCGTGCCGTCCCCTCTGTCGTGAAAGACGACCGTCAAACCTGCGGCGCGAGCTTCCTCCTCGAGCTCCCCTTCGACAAACTGGTGCTCGTAGTGGATGTGCTGCCAGTCGCCGGCCGCCGGACCAACAACGTCACCGAGCTGGGGGCGCCAGTCTGAGCGGGTGAGGCGGCCGACAACCCGCGTCAGACGAATCGGGAGCGATCGTGGTGGCGGTTCGGCCGGGATGTAGCTGATCAGGATCCTGCCCCCGGGATTCAGGTAGGGCTTGAGCTTGCGGAGCACGCCGATGCGAGTGTCCGCCTGAGGGATGTAGCCGTAGCAAAACCAGGAGAAGATGAACGCGTCGTAGCTGTCCTGGAGCGTGACGGTTTCAATCCGACCCGTGGAGAGTTCCGCGTGTAGGCCCTCCCGTTCGAGCATGTGGCACGCCAGGGCGATGGCCCGAGGGGCCGGGTCGATACCGTCGACGTGATAACCGAGCTTGAGCAGCGCGATCAGATCGCGTCCTGTACCGCATCCGACCACGAGGATGCGATCCGCGGGCTTTAGAAAGCGCCCGTAAAGCGATTCCTCCCAGGACATCAGGCCCGAGAGGATCATGCTCTCGCTCCGACCGAACTCCTCCCAGGAGTTGGTGATGGCCCCCCGCAGGTCGTGAAGGCGCAGAGTTCCCGCGGCGAGATACATCGAGGCGCGGCTGGCGCGCTCGAGAGCCCGCGCGGCGCCCCGGAACAGGATGTACGGCGCCCTGCGCCAGCCTCGCATCGTGCCCGATGATACAGCGGCGACGGAGGCGCAGCCAGGGCCCCGCTTTGGCCTTCCCGGCGGCAGTTGGGTGTGCGATTATGCCGGTATTCGTCTGGAGGCGAACGCGGCGTTCAGGAGGGTGACGAGAATGCAGCCGGCCGACGAGCTTGCCGCCGAGGTGTTGCGACGCGGTAGCCCCCTGCGGATCAAGGCCAGGGGCGGGAGCATGCTGCCTTTCCTCCGTGACGGCGACGTCGCGTCCGTCATGCCGGCCACCACGCGGGAGATCGGGGTGGGTGACGTGATCTGCTACGAGACGCCGCCGTCGCGACTCTTTGTGCACCGCGTGATCGAGCGCAAGCAGGAATGGCTCGTGGCCAAAGGCGACGCTCTCGCGTTTGCCGACGTCATCGAGCCGCCCCAGCTCCTCGGCAAGGTGGTCGCGATCGAGAGGCATGGCAAGGTCACGCGGCTCGACACCCGCATCGGCCGGTGGCGAAACCGTGCGATCGTCGCGGTCTCCGCGCTCATTCCCCTCGTCATAGCCCTCGCAATCCCGGCGAGGCGCGCCGTGCGAGCCGCCCTGCGTGGATGAGGTACGCCTTGGGATCGCCGGCCTTCACACCGGGATTCTCACGCGGGATCCCGAGGTCGCCAGGATTGTTCGAGCGCGGTACAAGGGCTTCCTCTCGGCGGGAACCCCCGCGGACACCCCAGGCTGGCGAATCGAGATGAAGGCCGAGCCAAGTCCGACCCTTACCGATGACGTCGTCGTCAGGCCCGACAGTCGGCCGGCCCGCTTCCAGGTCACACGCAGTGACCTTGCGGGGACGGTCGATGTCGGACAGCGCCGAGGGACGGTGAGCCTCGCCGAGCCGAACGAGTTCTCGATCGACAGTTTCTTAAGGATCGTCTACTCCCTGGCCCTGGTCGACGCCCATGGCCTCGTCGTCCATGCGGCGAGCCTGATCCGGAATGGGCGGGCGTTTCTCTTCTGCGGCCGCTCGGGAAGCGGGAAGACGACCATCGCGCGGCTCTCTCGGGACGCGACCCTGTTGAGCGACGAGCTTTCGATCGTGCGGATCACTGACCGCCGTGCCCGCTGTTACGGGACGCCGTTCTGGGGCGACCTCGCGCGAGCGGGGGAGGATCGCGCGGCCTCGCTGCACGCGATCTACTTCCTCCACCACGGGAGCCGGCACGCCGTCGAAGCCGTCAGGCCCAGGCAGGCTCTCGAGCGGCTCCTGCCGAACGTCTTGTTCTTCGCCCGAGAGGCGGACCTGACGGCGCGGGTGCTGGGCATCGCGGCCGACCTCGTCGAGTCGGTCCCGTGCTTCGACCTATCCTTCCGCCTCGACGCTGGCTTCTGGGAGGTCATCGACCGTGCCTGAGCACTATGTGGCCCGAAATCCACAGACGGCGTGGCGCGTCTACGACGGGGAGGCCGTGATCCTGCTCGCGCAGGACAGTACCCTGAACACGCTGAACTCGGTGGGAACGCTCATCTGGGAGGTGGCCGATGGGGTAACCCCCGTGAGCGGCATCGTCTCCCGCATATGCGAAGAGTTCGACGTCGAACCGATCGACGCGCGACGCGATGCGGCCGCGTTCATCGAGAAGCTCTGCCGGCGCGGCCTGTTGACCGTGTCGGAGACACCAGAAAACGGGACGTAGGAGGCGATATGGACGAGCATAGGGAGCGCGTTCGCGGATCGGATGCGAGTCAGGGAGGCAAGCGGAAGTATGAGCCACCCGAGATCCTCAGCCAGGAGGTGTTCGAGACCACGGCGCTTGCGTGCGGAAAACTCCCGGCTCAGAGCGGCAAATGCGCGGGAGGCGGCAAGAAGAATTCCTGACGTCACGTGACATGCCTGACCTGATATCCAAGCTGTTCGACAAGAGCGTGGGCCTAGGCGTCCCGCTCTCCGTCCACATCGACCTCACGATGCGGTGCAACGAGCACTGCGTCCACTGCTATCGGGTGATCGAGCAGCGCCCTGAGCTGACCACGGCGGAGCTGAAGGCTCTGCTCGACGACGTGGCCCGAGCCGGGACACTCTATCTCCTGTTCAGCGGAGGCGAGATCTTCCTGCGACGCGACCTGTTCGACCTGATCGAGCACGCGCGGCGGCTCCACTTTGACGTCCGCCTGAAGTCCAACGCGCTCCTGGTCACGGCGGAGAAGGCGGCGCGGCTCAAGGCGCTTGGTGTCCGCCAGGTCGACATCAGCATCTACAGCGCCGAGGCCGCCATCCACGACCGGGTCACCAAGGTCCCGGGCTCCCTCGAGCGATCTCTCGAGGGCGCCGCGCTGCTCCGGGACGCCGGCATCACCGTGAAGCTGAACTGCCCGCTCATGAAGCAGAACGTGGGACAGTACAAAGCGATCCGCGC
>QHSZ01000251.1 GCA_003220595.1 Candidatus Rokuibacteriota bacterium
CGACCTGGCCCTGGCGGTAGGCGAACGCCTCTTCGCCCGCGGCCCCCACCGCGAGGTTGTCGGGGAAGATCGTCGTGCCGCCGCCCAGCATGACGATCCGCCCGCCCTCGTGGTCCGTCGCGACGAGGAGCCGCCGACCGAGCGCCGACTCGAGGGCGCCGAGGAGACGCCGGAGCTGGTCTCCGCCCTCGAAGTTGCGTCGGTAGAGAATGAGGCCGCCGGCGCGCGTCTCGCGGAAGAGGCGCACGTCCTCGTCGCGGAGGGTGGGCCCCGGCAGGCCAATCATCAGCTGCTCGCCGACGAGGTCCTCTAGATCGGGCACGTTGCGATTGTATCGCCGCCCGCGTTCGCGGGCTGTCAACGGACTGACGTCCACGAACAGCGTCGGTCCTCGGGAATACGCCCGATGATGTCAGTAACCCCTTGATTTTGCAGACCGTGATCTCTGGCACACGCGGTGCTAATGGGAATCCGTCCATGCGAGAAGCAAGGAGACGGGAACATGCTTCTTCGAGGGGTCTTCGCGGGGCCCTCTCGAGGGTGCGCAGCGAATATGGCAACCCCGGCGCGATCTGCGGATGGTCGTTGGCCGGCGGAGCCGGGTGATCCGAGGGCGGCCCGGATCACGTCGGTCTTGGAGGGCTCGGGCGATGCTGGACAAGTGGAATCCCTGGAAAGCGACTGCGATCGTGCTTCTGCTCGTGCTGGCGACGGCGCTCGTAACGGGCATCGTCGTCGCGAACTGGACCGGAGGCGAGCGGAAGACGGCCGAGCCGCCCAAGGAGACGCCGCGCGCGCTCCGCACGGCCGCCCAGCCGCCGGCCATGCCCGCGTCGCCGGCCGTGCCGGCGCGACCCGCCGTCCCCACGCAGGACGTGGTCGACGCCTGCAACCGTTACGCGGCGGCCCAGGTGGGCGAGCGTGACAAGACGACGGAGACGGTGAAGGACGCAGCCGTCGGCGCGGTCGTGGGCGCCGCGGTCGGCGCGGCGGGCGGCGCCATCGCCGGAGGCGGCAAGGGCGCCGGCAAGGGCGCCGGGATCGGGGGCGTGGTCGGCGCCGGCGCCGGAACACTCTACGGTCTCAACGAGAATAAGAAGCACGACGAGAACTACCGCGCCGCTTACGGGAGCTGCCTCCGCTCGCGGGGTTACGCAGGATAGCCGGGGCGCACCACCAGCCTGGTACGATAGAAGCAGAAGGGAGGCTGGCCATGAGACTCGCCACTATCCTTCTCGCGGGAGCGTTCGCCCTGAGTCTCGCCCTGCCGGCGTTCGCCGCCGACGACTCCAAAGTCAAGGCCGCGACCCGACAGGTCGAGACGGGCACCAAGAAGATCGGCGACGGCAAGATCGGCGAGGGCGTGGAGGAGACCGCCAAGGGGATCGGCCACACCATCGTCGAGGGTGCCAAGTTCAGCGGTGAGAAGATCAAGGAGGGCGGCCAGGCCGCCGAGCCGAAGGCCAAGAGCGCCTGGGAGCAGGTGCGCGACGGCAGCGTCGACCTTGGCCGGAGCGTGAAGACCTTCTTCTCACGCCTGTTCGGAAGTTAAGGAAAGACCTCCCGAGACCCCCCGCTCAAGCCGTCAGCGGTAGAGAAGATACCGTGCGCGCGCGCGCACCCACCGCGCCAGCGCCGGCCGCCACGACCGCTCGAGCGCTGCGAGCGGGGTCCCCCGCTCGAGCGCCCGGCGGATCGTGTCGGTGCCCAGCAGGATGTCGATCGGAAGCCGCTGGCGCTCGAACTCGTAGGGCGGCCGGCGCCAGCGGAAATGCCGCGGCGCCTGCCGTCGCGCGACCGCGAGCTCGAGCAGGGCGGTCAGGAAGGGCTTGAAGCGCTCGCGGTCGGTGACGTGCACCTGGACGCCCTCGCAGACGCGGCCGGCCCACTTGTGGAAGGTGGGCTCGAAACGCGCCGGGCGGAAGGTGACCCCGGGGAGCGCGCCCGCGTTCAACGCGTTCGCATACCGGTGACCGTCGAGCCACGGCGCCCCGATCCACTCGAAGGGGCGCGTGGTGCCGCGCCCCTCCGAGAGGTTCGTCCCCTCGACCAGACAGCCGCCGGGGTAGACGCGCGCGGTGTCGGCGGTCGGCATGTTCGGCGAGGGCGGCACCCAGGGCAGTCCCGTGTCTTCCCAGAGCATCCGGCGGCGCCAGCCGCGCATCCGGACCACGGTCAGCTGAGCGCCGAGGGCGTGGACCGCGTTCAGGTAGCGGGCGAGTTCGCCGATCGTCATGCCGTGGCGCGCGGGCAGCGGGTGGAGGCCGACGAACGAGGCGAACGCGGGGTCGGGCACGTTGCCCTCCACGCGCTCGCCGCCCAGCGGGTTCGCGCGGTCGAGGACCACGACGCGCACGCCCGCGCGGGCGCACGCTCGCATCGCGAGCGCCAGCGTCCAGACGAAGGTGTAGTAGCGCGCGCCGACGTCCTGCAGGTCCACGACGAGATCGTCGAGGCCGCCCAGCATCGCGGGCGTCGGCCCGCGGCGGGCGCCGTACAGGCTGAAGACGCGCAGCCCCGTGACCGGATCGCGAGCCGCGCCGATGGGCGCGTGGTCCTGGGCCGAGCCCCAGAGGCCGTGCTCCGGGGCGAACAGCGCGACGAGCCGCGCGCCACGGACGTCGCCGAGCAACAGGGCCGCGTGCTGGTAGCGCCGGTCCACCGACGCCTGATGGGCGAGGAGCCCGATGCGGCGGCGAAGGAGGGCGCGCGCGTCGTGCACGAGGACGTCGAGCCCCGAGAGGACACTGGGCATCCCGGCAGATAGTAGTAGCATGCGGACGTGGCGCCCCCGAGAATTCGCTACGAGCGGCTCCCGACCGAGCGCGTGAACCGCGCGAGCCGCGCGCTCGACCGGCTCTCGGCGCTCGAGATCGCCGGCCTCATGAACCGCGAGGACCGGCGCGCGGTCGCCGCGGTCGGCCGTGTGCGCCGCGACCTGGCCGCGGCGGTCGAGCTCATCGTGGACGCGCTCCGGCGCGGCGGCAGGCTCGTCTTCGTCGGCGCCGGCACGAGCGGCCGCCTCGGCGTCCTCGAGGCCGCCGAGTGCCCCCCGACCTTCGGCACGCGCCCTGGGCTCGTCCAGGCGATCATGGCCGGCGGCCGCGGCGCCGTCTTTCGGTCGCGCGAAGGCGCGGAGGACGACGCGCGCGCGGCGCGGCGCGCGGTGCGGGCGCGTGTGAGACCCGGCGACGTCGTCGTCGGCGTCTCCGCGAGCGGCGTGACGCCGTTCGCCGCCGCGGCGCTCGCCGAGGCCCGGCGGCGTGGTGCCGGGACGGTGCTCGTCGCGTGCAACCCGGCGGTGCTCCGGGGGCGGACCGCGCGCGCGTTGGGCGCCATGGTCGTCATCGCGCCGGGGCCTGGCGCCGAGGTGCTCGCGGGCTCGACGCGACTCAAGGCGGGCACCGCGACGAAGCTCGTGCTCAACACCCTGACGACCGCCAGCATGACGCGGCTCGGGAAGGTGTACGGCAACCGCATGGTGGACATGCAGCCGCGCTCCGCGAAGCTCCGGGCGCGCGCGGTGCGCCTCGTGGCGGAGGTGGCGGGCGTCTCGCGCGCGCGCGCGCGGCCGCTGCTCGCCGCGGCCCGAGGGAGCGCGCGGCTCGCGATCGTGATGGCGCGGCGAGGGCTCAGCGCGCCCGCCGCGGCACGGGCGCTCGCCCAGGCTGGGGGATCGTTACGGGCGGCGCTTCAGGCGGAGCACCGGAAGGCGCGCGCGTAGGGTCGCGGCCGGGCAGGCCTCGGGGTGTTTCTCGCCGCTCCCTCAGCTGTGCGAGGGCCCGGCGGTGTCTTCGAGGCGCACCGGCGTCTTGCCTCGCAGGAAGTCGAAGTCGCAGCCGTCGTCGGCCTGGAGCACGTGCTCGAGGAAGAGCCGACCGTAGCCGCGCGTGAACTTCGGCGGCCGTGGCTTCCACGCCGCCTTGCGGGTCGCGAGCTCCTGCTCGCTCACCCGGAGGGTGAGGCTGCGCGCCGGCACGTCGAGCTCGATCTCGTCTCCGTCTCGCACGAGAGCCAGCGGGCCACCCACGGCCGACTCCGGCGTCACGTGCAGCACCACGGTGCCGTACGACGTCCCGCTCATGCGCGCGTCGGAGATGCGCACCATGTCCTTCACGCCCTTCTGGAGGAGCCGCGCGGGGATCGGGGCCGCGCCCCACTCGGGCATGCCCGGCGCGCCCCTCGGGCCGACGTGCTTCAGCACGAGGACGGAGGTCTCGTCGATGGCGAGCGCCGGGTCGTCGATGCGGCGGTGAAGGTCCTCGTGATCCTCGAAGACCACCGCCCGGCCGCGATGCGTGAGGAGGTGGGGCGAGGCCGCCGACTGCTTCAGCACGGCGCCGCCGGGGCACAGGTTGCCGGAGAGGATGACCGTGCCGCCCTCGGACGCGAGCGGGACGCCCAGCGGGCGGATCACGTCCTCGTTCCAGCACCGGGCATCGCGGACGTTGTCGGCCATGGACCGGCCGTTGACCGTCGGCGCGTCGCCGTGCAGGAGCGGCAGCAGCTCCCGCATGACGACGGGCAGCCCGCCCGCGTAGAAGAAGTCCTCCATCAGGTACTTGCCCGACGGGCGCAGGTTGGCGAGGAGCGGCGTGGTCTTCGAGAGCTCGTCGAACCGCGCGAGCGGGAGCGGCACGCCGGCGCGCCCGGCGATCGCGACCAGGTGGATGATCGCGTTGGTCGAGCCGCCGATCGCCATGTCGGCGCGGATCGCGTTGTCGAAGGCCTTCGCGGTGAGGATCTCGGAGGGCTTCGGCCCGTCGGCGCGCGCCAGCTCGACGGCGCGGCGTCCGGAGAGCTCGGCGAGCGCGAGCCGCCGCGAGTCGGGCGCCGGGATCGCGGCGTTGCCGGGCAGCGTCATGCCGAGCGCCTCGGCCATGGAGGCCATCGTCGAGGCCGTGCCCATCACCATGCAGTGACCCGAGGAGCGGGACATGCACGATTCGGCCTCGCAGAGCTCCTCGTCGCTCAGGCGCCCCGCGCGGCGCTCGGCCCAGAGGCGCCACAGGTCAGTGCCCGAGCCCAGCTCCTCCGCCCGCCACCGGCCGCGGAGCATCGGGCCGCCGGTGACCATGATCGCCGGCACGTCGGCCGAGGCGGCGCCCATGAGCATCGCGGGCGTCGTCTTGTCGCAGCCCGAGAGCAGCACGACCGCGTCGAGCGGATAGGCGCGGATGCACTCCTCGACGTCCATCGCCATGAGGTTCCGGAACATCATCGCCGTCGGCTTCATGAGGACTTCGCCGAGCGAGATCGTCGGGAACTCGAGCGGGAAGCCGCCCGACGACCAGACGCCGCGCTTGACCGCCTCCGCCACCTGTCGGAGGTGCGCGTTGCAGTTCGTCAGCTCCGACCAGGAATTGGCGATGCCGACGACGGGACGCCCGTCGAAGACCGCATCGCTGAAGCCCTCGGTCTTGAGCCACGAGCGATGGGCGAAGCCGTCGAGGTCGGTGCGTCCGAACCAGTTGCGACTCCTGAGCGGGTGTGCTGTCATGTGACCCTCCGGGGCATCGATTATAGATCGTCGGGAGGATCGCATGCGGCTCGCGGGCAAGGTCGCGGTCGTGACCGGCGGAGGCAGCGGCATCGGGCGCGGCATCGCCCTCGCGATGGCCCGAGAGGGCGCCGACGTCGTGATTCCCGACATCCAGGTGCAGAACGCGGAGAGGGTCGGCGCCGAGGTCAGGGCGCTCGGACGCAAGGTGGCCGCGATGAAGACCGACGTCACGAGCGCCGCGGACGTCAAGGCGATGGTCGACCGGACCCGCGAGACGTTCGGCAAGATCGACATCCTCGTGAACAACGCGGGCATCGCGGCGCCGCCCGGCATGCCGTTCACCAACAACACCGAGGAGGACTGGGACCGGACGTTCGCGGTGAACACCAAGTCCGTCTTCCTCACCTGCAAGGCCATCGCGCCGCACTTCATCGAGCGGAAGGCGGGGCGGATCATCAACATCGCGTCGATCGCGGGCCCGCTCGCGGCGGTGACGATGCCCGCCTACAGCGTCGCCAAGCAGGGCGTGATCACCTTCACGCGCGTCGTGGCCAAGGAGCTCGCCCAGCACCGGGTCACCGTCAACGCGATCTGCCCGGGGGTGCTCTGGACCGACTTCTGGCAGAAGCTCGCCGCCCACCTCGCCGAAACCAACCCCGCGTTCAAGGGCATGACGGCGCGGCAGGTGTTCGAGAAGCGCGTCGCGGACATCGTGCCGATGAAGGCCGAGCAGCATCCGGAGGACATCGGCGCGGCGGCCGTGTTCCTCGCCTCCGACGAGGCGCGCTACATCACTGGCCAGGCGCTCATGGTGGATGGCGGATGCGTGATGTGGTAGCGCGCACCGCATGAACTTCGACTTCACCGAGCACGAAGAAGCCTTCCGGAAGGAGGTCCGGCACTGGCTCGAGGCCAACCTGCCGGAGGACCTCCGCGGCCGCGCCTTCGCGTCCTCGCGTGCGGGCCTCGATGAGGTCCGGAAGCTCCGGGCCTGGCAGCAGACCATGCACGCGGCGGGCTACGTCGGCATGGACTGGCCGCGCGAGTTCGGCGGTCGCGGCGCGTCGATCGTCGAGATGGTCATCCTCTACCAGGAGATGGCGCGCGCCGAGTCGCCCCAGCTCGTGAACCGCGGCGGCGTCTCCATGCTCGGGCCGACCCTCATGAGGCACGGCACGCCGGCGCAGCAGCGACGCTTCCTGCCGAGGATCCTGACCGCGGAGGAGCTGTGGTGCCAAGGCTTCTCCGAGCCGAACGCGGGTTCGGACCTGGCGAATCTCCAGACGCGCGCCGTGCGCGAGGCGGACGGCTTCTTGGTCAACGGCCAGAAGGTCTGGACCAGCATGGCGCACGTCGCCGACTGGTGCTTTCTGCTCGTGCGGACGGATCCCGCCGCGCCCAGGCACAAGGGCATCACCTTCCTGCTCGTGGACATGAAGACGCCTGGCATCACCGTGCGGCCGCTCCGCCAGCTCACGGGCGAGGCCGAGTTCAACGAGGTCTTCTTCGACAACGTGCGCGTGCCGGCGGAAAACATGGTCGCGAACCTGAACGAAGGCTGGAGCGTCGCCATCACCACGCTGGCGTACGAGCGGGATCTCCTGACCTTCATCCGGCACATCTCGCTGCGTAACGCCCTCCACCGGCTCGTGAAGCTCGCGCAGAGCCGCGGGCGCGGCGCCGATCCCGTCATCCGCCAGAAGATCGCCGAGCTCTGGATCGGCGAGCAGGCGCTCGCGCTCAACGGCTACCGGAGCCTCACGCGCATCCTGAAGGGTGGCCAGCCCGGCCCCGAGGGCTCGACGTCGAAGCTCTTCTGGAGCCGGCTGGACCAGGAGCTCGCGCAGGTCGCGACGGAGGTGATCGGCCCGTACTCGCAGGTCGCGCACGGCTCCCCGTGGGCGCCCGAGGCGAGCGGCATCCGCGCCGGGACCTCGGAGATCCTCCGTAACATCCTCGCCGAGCGCGTGCTCGGTCTGCCGAAGGACTGACGCGCCAGTCCCGACGATGAAGCCCGAGACGCATTACGCGCGGAGCGGCGAGGTCAACATCGCCTACCAGGTGGTGGGCGAGGGACCGCGCGACCTCGTGCTTGTCCCCGGCTGGGTCTCGAACGTCGAGGTCTTCTGGGAAGAGCCGTCCATGGCGCGGTTTCTCCAGCGCCTGGCCTCGTTCTCGCGCCTGATCCTCTTCGACAAGCGCGGGACGGGCCTCTCGGACCGGGTGTCCGATATGCCGAACCTCGAGACCCGGATGGACGACGTCCGCGCCGTGATGGACGCGGTGCGCTCGACGCGCGCGGCCCTTCTCGGCTACTCGGAGGGCGGCCCCTTATGCATGGTGTTCGGCGCCACCTACCCGGAGCGGACGGCCGCGGTGGTGATGATCGGGAGCTTCGCCCGCCGCACGTGGGCGCCCGATTACCCCTGGGGGCCGACGCGGGAGGATTACGAACGGCGCGTCGAGGAATACGCGCGGAACTGGGGCGGCCCGGTGGGCCTGGACGTCCGGGCGCCCACCGTGGCCCACGACCCGCGGTTCAGGGAGTGGTGGAGCCGCCTTCTCAGGCAGGGCGCGAGCCCCGGCGCCAATCGGAGGCTCATGGGCATGAACGTGGAGATCGACGTCCGTCACGTGCTGCCGGCCGTGCGCGTCCCGACGCTCATCATTCACAACGCCGGCGATGGGGCCGTCCCGGTCGAATACGGGCGTTACATGGCCGAGCGGATCCCCGGCGCGAAGTACGTGGAGCTACGCGGCGACGACCACCTGCCGTGGGTCGGCAACGCTGACGCGATCCTCGACGAGGTCGAGGAGTTCCTGACGGGCACCCGGCGCGGGCCGGAGCCCGACCGCGTCCTCGCGACGGTCATGTTCACGGACATCGTCGGAGCCACGACGAAGGCCACCGAGCTGGGCGACCGCCAGTGGCGCGACCTGCTCGACGCCCACCACGCGCTGGTGCGCGAGCACCTGGCGAAGTTCCGCGGGCGCGAGATCGACACGGCTGGCGACGGCTTCCTCGCGGCCTTCGATGGCCCGGCGCGCGCGGTGCGGGCCGCGTGCTCGATCAGCGAGGGCGTGCGCCCGCTCGGCCTCGAGGTCCGCGCCGGCCTCCACACGGGCGAATGTGAGGTGATGGGGCCGAAGCTCGGCGGGGTCGCCGTGCACATCGGCGCCCGCGTCGCGGCGCTCGCCGGGGCCGGCGAGGTCCTGGTGTCGAGCACGGTGCGCGACCTCGTCGCCGGCTCGGGGCTCCGGTTCACGGACCGCGGCGCTCACGCGCTCAAGGGCGTCCCCGGCGAGTGGCATCTGTTCGCAGTCGGAAAGGACATCCCGTCATGAGCGACCTGCTCTACGAGGTCAAGGACAAGATCGCGACGATCACGCTGAACCGCCCCGACAAGCTCAACGCGTTCACGGGGCCGATGATCGACGCCTGGGCGAAGGCGCTCGCCGAGGCCCAGGCCGACGACGGCGTCAACGTGGTCGTCGTGACCGGCACGGGGCGCGCCTTCTGCTCGGGCGGCGACGTCGGGCGCATGCGGGAGGGCGAGCCGAGCGCGCTCGACGGCAAGAACAGCCTGTGGGAGGGCATCCACCGGGTGCCGAAGACGCTGGAGGCGATGGACAAGCCGGTCATCGCCATGGTCAACGGGCTCGCGGTCGGCGCCGGGATGGGCATGTGCGTGATGTGCGACATGCGCGTGGCCGCCGAGTCGGCCCGCTTCTCCACGGGCTACGTGCGCGTGGGCCTGGTGCCCGGCGACGGCGACACGTATTTCCTGCCGCGCCTGGTCGGCGCGGCGAAGGCCCTCGAGCTCCTGTGGACCGCCGACTTCATCGAGGCGCCGGAGGCCCACCGGCTCGGCATCGTGCAGCGGCTGGCGCCGGACGCGCAGCTCAAGGACGTGACCTACGCACTCGCGCGCCAGATCGCCGACGGTCCGCAGATCCCCGTCCGCATGATCAAGCGCCTCGTCTACCAGAGCCTCAGGCTCGATCTCCGGACGCACCTCGACCTCGTGAGCTCGCACATGTCGATCGTGCGCCAGACCGCCGACCACGCCGAGGGCGTGGCCGCATTCAAGGAGAAGCGCCCCCCGAAGTTCCAGGGACGCTAACGCGGCGCCAGCACCATCTGGGTTTGGATGACGAGCGCGAGCAGGCGCCCGGAGGCGTCGGTCACGCGCGTCTGCCAGACCATGGTCGTGCGGCCGCGGTGCAGGGGCAGGGTCTCGGCGCGCACCACGCCCTCGGTCGCGCCGGCGAAGAAGTTGGTCTTCGATTCCAGGGTTGTCGTGCCGGCGCCGGGCGGCAGGTTGACGACGGTCGCCGTCGCCGCGACCGTATCGGCGAAGGCCATGATCGCGCCACCGTGCAGGCGGCCGCCGACGGTCTTGAGGTCGTCGCGGATCGCGAGCTCGGCGACGAGACGGTCGCGCGTCGCCTCGGTGAACCGCATGCCGAGGAGCTCGGGCAGGCAGCCCGCGTGCTTGGCCGTCAGCTCCGCTGGGTCGATCGTCACGGGGTCGTCCTCCTAGTTGCGCCGGGGTTGCAAAATCCTGCCTCCACTCGGCCTCGGAGGGGAGCCACTTGGCGTACACCAGGAAGCAACACGCCCGCGTTCGCCCACCCCGAGACTACTCGGGCGCACGGAGTAGCTTTCCCTTGAGCACACGCGACCCGTCCGACGAGGTCCACATGATGAGGCCAGCGTCGGCGTCAGGCCCGACCGTGATGCGGTCCTTCTGGGGAAGCGTTACGTGTATCCGACCGTCCCTGACCGCGGCATCGAAGACGCTCTCCGTGCGGCTGAAGGACGACGACCGATAGAGGGCGCGCAACTTCTGCCCCTCGGGGACGACCGCGAAGAGGATGACCGACTTTTCGACGAGGGCGAACCACAGCCCAGTGAAGCGGCCAAGCCCCGCGGGGAGCCCAGCGGGATCGGTCGCGATCGCCGGCCGGTCTGCCGACGCTGGCAGCAGGAGCTCACGCACGAGAGGCCAGGGGTCTCCTGATGGCTGACACATGAACCGCCCAGTGGCAGGCTCCGGTGCGGAGAGGAAATCCGCCAAACACAGGCCGTACCGGAAGGCGAACCAGCCCCCGGCGCCGCCGCCGTGGCCGGTGAGATCCGAGGTCTCGTCCAGGAGGAGGTATGGCAGCATGCGCTGGGCTAGGATGCGGTTCGCGCTCTCGCCACGCACGAGGTTTCCGAACTGCGCGTCGTCCTTGGGGAACACGAGCACGAACCGATGGGGCTTCGCGCGCTGAAGAATGCGATCCGTGACGGCCGCGTCAAGGCGGCCGCTAGCGCCGTGAGCGCGGACTCCCGGCGCCATGGCGACAACCGCGAAGAAGTCCGGGCTCGTGTCGACGGCCTCGAGTGAGATGTACCCACCGAACGACTGGCCAGCGGCGACTATCCTGTGATAGCCGAGCTTGCTCTGGGTCTTCGCCTCCTCGAGCGTGCGCTGCACGGCGCGCCAGAGCGGATTCGCGACCGCATCGCCCTGATGGTGCCGCTTGATGGCGATCACGTCCCAGCCTCGGGACTGAAGGAGACGGAACGTCGGCGGCACCGGATATCGCCACTGCTCCGTGGTGCCTTGGATGCCATGGTTCCAGATGATGACGCCGTGCGCCTTGTCGGGGCCGTTCATCTGCAAGTCGCAGAAGGCGCGCTCGACCCAGTAGAAACGGTTGCCGGGCTCCTGGCCACACGCGAATTCGTCCTTGACGGGCTCAGCGGCCGCGACCGCGCCGACCCCGTGCGCCGGGGCAAACAATAGACAGCCTAGAATCGCGAGTACGAGGCCTCGGTTGAGCGTCGCGACGAGGAGCCGGCCACGTTGGTCGAGCACCCGAGCAAGCTACGCCGAGTGGGGGTGTGGCGTCAACGTATGGGGGCCCCGTTTGACCGCCCGCCTGCTATCGTTCTGGCATGTACACCACGATCGCCGCCGACGGCCTGCCGGCACGCTCGGTCGGTCCCTGGTCGAAGGAGAAGCTTTCCGCGGATTTCCTCACTCCTCCGAGTAACTGCGGTACTCCATCTGCGCGGCGATCTTCTGACGGGCCTCGGCGCCCCAGAACTTCTCGACGAGGTAGAGGCCGAGGTCGAGCGACGAGGCGACGCCCCCCGCGGTCACCACGCGTCCCTCGTCGACGACGCGCGCGTCCGTGATCACCTCGCGGCAGAACGGGCGGAGGAGATCGTACGCGCGATGGTGCGTCGTGGCCCTGAGGCCGCGCAGGTAGCCCGCGCGCCCGAGCAGCAGCGCGCCCGTGCACACCGAGGCGAGCGGCCGCTCGTCGCCCCAGGTCTTCAGATAGTCGATCAGGCGCGCGTCGTTCACGAGGGCGCGCGTGCCGAAGCCGCCGGGCACGTAGAGCAGGTCGAAGGACGCGAGGCTCTCGTAGACCGCGTCGGGTGTCATGACGAGCCCCGTCTCGTCGACGATCCGAGGCTCGGTGCCGATGATGCGGTGGGTGACCGTGGGGTCGATCGACATCGTGGCGACGCGCCGGAGGCTGTCGTAGGCGCCCACGAAGTCGAGGAACGTGAGGCGCGGGAAGACGAGGAACGCGATCTTCTTGACGGCCACGGCGGCGTCAGGCGGGCTTGACCGACGCCTTGTGGCGCCGGGCGAGCGCCTGGTAGCCCTCGGGGTTCGCGCGCACCCAGAACTCCGCGGGCGTGCCGGCGAGCGGGCCGCGCACCTTCGCGGGGGCGCCCAGCGCGAGCATGCCGTCGGGGATCTCGGTCTCGGGCGTGACGAGCGCGCCCGCGGCGACCATCGCGCGCGCGCCAATCCGCGCGCCGTCGAGGACCGTCGAGCCGTTGCCGACCAGGCACTCCTCGCCGAGGAAGGCCGCGTGCACGGTGCAGTTGTGGCCGATCGTCGCGCCGGCGCCCACCTCCGTGCCCTGGCGAGGCGTGACGTGCACGACCGCGCAGTCCTGCACGTTCGCGCCGCGGCGGACGACGATCGGGTTGAAGTCCGCGCGGAGGACGGCGTTGTACCAGACGGACGCGTTCTCCTCGACCGTCACGTCGCCGACGAGCACGGCGGTCGGCGCGATGAAAGCGGTCGGGTGCACGCTGGGGCTCTTTCCCTCGAAGCTGAACAGTGGCATGGGCTCTGCCCTCGCAGTATGCTCGAAGTGCTCCCATCTTACGCGAACGCCGAGCGACGTGGAGGCCCGAATGTCCGTACCGAGGATCACCGCCGTCGCGACCGCGACGCCGCGTGAACGGTTCACGCAGCCGGAGCTGCTGGCGCTCGCGGGGTACGACGACGCCCAGCGCCGCGGCTTCTTCAGCCGGAGCGGCATCGAGGGGCGCCACCTCTACATCGACCGCGCCACGTTCCGCCCCAACGAGAGCCTGGACGAGCTCGGCGACCGCTTCCGCCGCGGTGCGCTCGAGCTCGGCGAGGGCGCGGCGCGTCTCGCGCTCGCACGGGCGGGCTGGGAGCCCGCCGACGTCGACTTCATCGCGACCACCACCTGCACGGGACGGCTCACGCCGAGCCTCGACGCGCACCTGATCGGCCGCCTCGGCCTGCGGCCCGACGTCCAGCGCGTTCACGTCGGGGACACGGGCTGCGCCGCGGCGATGGTCGCGCTCCAACAGGCGTGGAATCACCTCCGGGCGTTTCCCGGCCGCCGCGCGCTCGTGCTCGCGGTCGAGATCTGCTCTACCGCCTACTTCCTCGACGACCGGCTCGAGAGCGCGGTGGCGCACGCGATCTTCGCCGACGGCGCCGGCGCGCTCGCGCTCGCGACGGAGGGGCCCGGTCCGTCCATCGTCGCCCACCGCACGCTCTTCCGCCCCGAGCACCTCGACGCGATGGGCTTCGAGTACCCGGGCGGGCGGCCGCGCGTGGTGCTCTCGAAGGACGTGCGGCGCATCGGCGCCCACATGCTGGGCGAGATGGCCGCGCTCCTCATGGCGAGCCAGGGGCTCAAGCGCGACGACGTCCGCTACTGGGTGCTCCACTCGGCGGGCCGGCGCGTGATCGACCGCGCGCGGACGCTGCTCGAGCTGACCGAGGAGCAGGTGGCGCACTCGCGCGCGGTGCTGAGGCATCACGGCAACATGTCGTCGGCGACGATCCTCTTCGTGCTCGAGGAGATGCTGCGGCGCGAGACGCCCGTGGACGGGGAGTGGGGGCTGATGATCGCCTTGGGCCCGGGCTTCGCCGCCGAGGGCGCGCTCCTCCGGTGGTGACGGGGCCGGCGGACAGATGACGAGAGCCGAAGGCGCGCTGGAGCTCCTGGATGGTCCCGTCGGCGCGGCCGCGCGCGCCGCCTCGCTGGCCGACATCGACCGGCTGAACGCGTGGTTCGGCGGCTATGCACTGACGCTGCGCGAGATCCGCCGCGTCGCGGCGACGGCGCCCGGCCGCCGGCTCGTGGTGCTCGACGTGGGTGGCGGCCACGCGGCGTTCGCCGCGCGCCTCGTCCGGTGGGCGCGCCGGGCGGGCCGCGCGATCCGCGTCGTGGTGGCCGAGCGTGACGCCGAGACCCTCGCGCTCGCGCGCCGGACATGCGCCGCGTATCCGGAGATCGCGCTCGTCCAGGCCGATGCGACGGCCCTCCCGTTCGCCGAGGGCGCCGCCGACGTGAGCGTGGCGTCCCTGACGCTCCATCACCTCGAGCCCGACGGGGTCGTCGCCGCGCTGCGTGAGATGGCGGCCACCGCCCGGCGCGCCGTCGTGGTGAACGACCTCCTGCGCACGCGCGCCACGCTCGCGCTGGTCTGGCTCGCCACGCGGCTGCTGTGGTGCCACCCGATCTCGCGGCACGACGGGCCCCTGTCGGTGCGGCGCGCCTACTCGGGCGCCGAGCTCTCGGCGCTGGGCGAGAAGGCGGGCCTCGAGCGGCTGGCGATCCGCGAGTACCGCATGTTCGGGCGGCTCGTGGCGGTGACCGGGATGAGCGAAGCGCGCCTGGCTCAGGCCACCCACGGGGCACGCCGACCTCGCGGGCCCCGCTATACATGACCGCGGCGGACGTGATCGTCGCCGGCGCGGGGCCGGCCGGCGCTGCGACGGCGATCCTCCTCGCGGAGCACGGCCTTGCCGTGACGCTGCTCGATCGCGCACGCTTCCCGCGGCCGAAGATCTGCGGCGAGTACCTCTCGCCGGAGGCGCCGCGAGTGCTCGACCGCCTGGGCGTGCTGAAGGCGGTGGACGACCGCGCCGTGCCGCTCGCTGGCATGACGATCACGGCGCCCGACGGCACGAAGGTCGCCGGCGCGTATCGGGCGATCGGGCCCTACCGCCCCTACCGCGAGCACGCGATGGCGATCCCGCGCGAGACGCTGGACGCGCTCCTGGTCGAGCGCGTGCGCGCGCTGCCCCTCGATCTTCGGGAGGCGACCCGGGTCACCGATGTCGTCGTCGAGGGCGGCTGCGTCGTGGGCGTCGAGGCCGTGGGCCCTGACGGCTGCGCGCGTACGCTCCGTGCCCCGCTCGTGATCGCGGCCGACGGCCGCGCCTCGCTGATCGCCCATCGCCTCGGGCTCCGTCGCGCCCACCGCCTGCGGCGCATGGCGCTCGTGACGTACGTCACCGGTGTCGAGGACTGCCGCGCCCACGGCGAGATCTTCGTGGACCCACCGGACTACGCGATCCTGAACCCCGTGGCGCCCGGCCGCGCGAACCTGTCGCTCGTCGTGCCGCTCGAGCACGTGACGCCATGGACCGCGCGTCTCGAGACCTTTTTCACCGCGCGCGCCCGGCACCTGCCGCACCTCGCGCGACGGCTCGCGGGCGCGAGGCTGGTCGCGCCCGTCCGGGCGATGGGGCCGCTCGCGTACGAGGTGCTGGCGCCGCGCGTGGGCGGCGTCGCGCTCGTCGGCGACGCGGCGGGCTTCTTCGACCCGTTCACGGGCGAGGGGGTCTTCGCCGCGCTGCGCGGCGCCGAGCTCGCGACGGCGACGGCGGTGCGCGCGCTGCGCGCGGGCGACTGCTCGCGCGAGGCGCTCGCCGCCTACGAGGTGGCGCGGCGGCGGGCCTTCGCCGGCAAGGCGCGCGTGGCGCGCGCGCTGCAGTTCGTGGTCGCGCGCCGCCCGCTCGCGAACCTTGCCGCGCACATGCTCGCGCGCCGCCCGGACGTGCTCGACCTGCTCCTGGGCGTCCTCGGCGACTTCGTCCCGCCGCGCGCCCTCGCGCGGGCGCTCCTCGGCCGCTGAGCCCGCCGCGCGGCAGGCGCCGCGCCGCAGTATCATGAGCGTCCGTGGGCGCCCGGCGTGCGCACCCACGCGGGCGCGGACGGCGTCCAACCGAGGAGGGGAGCGATGAGTCGCAGCGACAACCTGCCGCGCCGCTTCGCGCGGATCTATACCGCGGCGATTACGGACGTGATGGACGAGCTGGGGCTCCAGCGCCAGACGCTGCCGGCCGCGATCCAGCCGCTCGCCGCCGGCATGCGCGCCGCGGGTTACGCGTTCACGGCGCGCGGGCGGCCGCACCGCGGAACGCCGCGCGAGCGCGACGACACCCTCCGGCGGTTCCTCGAGATGCTGGGCGCGGTGCCCGCCGACTCTGTCCTGGTGCTGGCCGCCAACGACAGTACCGCGGCGCACTTCGGCGAGCTGAGCGCCTCGTGGTTTCGCGCCCGCCGGGTCCGCGGCGCGGTGATCGACGGCGCGACGCGCGACGCGGCCTTCATCGCGCGCGTCGGCTTTCCCACGTTCGTGCGCTACCGCACGCCGCAGGACTCGGTGCCGCGCTGGCGGGTCCAGGATTGGGGCCAGCCGGTCACGCTCGGCGGCGTGCGGGTGAGCCTCGGCGACGTCGTGGTCGCCGACTGGGACGGCGTCGTGGTGGTCCCGCGGCGCGTCGCCCACGAGGTCCTCGCGCGCTGCGAGAAGCTGGTCGCGATGGAGAACAGGGTGCGCACAGCGGTCCGGCGCGGGATGACGCCGATCGAGGCGTACGAGAAGTTCGGGAGCTTCTAGTGAACGTCGGGGAGAGCGGCGCCGCTCCCCCCGACACCCCCCACCGTTCACCCGCGGCGGCCCTACCGGCAAAACCGGTTGCGCGGGCAAAAGCCCGCGCTCGAACCGTGGTTAGTCCGACGTGCTGTTAGCGGCCGAGGCTCCGCGCGGGCTTCGCGGTGGCCGCGCGCGCGGGCGCGTCGTCGCGCGCGGTGGCCCCGCCGACCTCGGCCAGGCCCGCCGCCTTCAGCGGTTG
>QHSZ01000252.1 GCA_003220595.1 Candidatus Rokuibacteriota bacterium
TACGCGCCCTTCTGGGAAGAGGTGCAGGAGCTCGACGTCGCCATCGGCCTGCACGAGGGCGCGAGCGGCGGCATGCCGCAGGTCGGCGTCGATCGCTTCACGACGCGCGGGGCCCGGCACATCATCTCGCACACCCTCGAGATGATGCTGGCCGCGATGAGCGTCATCTGGGAGGGCGTCTGCGACCGATACCCGCGGGTGCGCATCGCGTTTCTCGAGTCCGGCGGTGGGTGGATCGCGCCCTGGCTCGATCGGATGGACCGCCACTTCGACGACAAGGGCTTCAACGACTCGGGGCTCTCCATGCGGCCGAGCGAGCTGTTCCGGCGCAACTGCTGGATCTCGTTCGAGCCCGTCGAGGGGAGCCTCGGCGTGCTCGCGGATTACATCGGGCCGCACAAGATCCTGTGGGCGACCGATTATCCGCACCCCGACGGCTTCTTCCCCGGCGCGCCGAAGCTGATCGCCGACCGGCCGGAGCTGTCGGCGGAGACGAAGCGCCAGATCCTGGCGGGTGGCGCCAAGGGGTTCTATGGACTGACCTAGCCGACCCGTCCCTGCGGTATGCTGGATCCAGGGGGACGGGAGACCATGAGCGAGTGCAAACACGGCATGAGGTCCGGGTGCGTGTACTGTCACGGCGGTACGACGTCCACGACGCCCACGCCCTCGCGGCCGAGCCCGAAGAAGCGCACCAAAGGCTCTCGCCTGTCGGAGCAGATGAACGACCGCATGACGACCCTGAAGCGGCGACTGCGAGAGCTCCGCGGCGAATAGTCTGCTGGAGGACACGCGCATGTCCACGCTCGCGACCCGATCCGACGTCGACGTCCTGCTGGACCTCAATCGCGACTACATCCGATCGGTGCAGGCCTCCGACGTCCGCCGGTTCAACGAGCTCCTGGCGGACGACTTCATGTGCAGCAATCCCGACGGCTCGCTCGTCGACCGGGAGGGTTTCCTCACACAAACGGCGCGGCCGGTCGGGATCTCGAATCTCGAAGCCCACGACGTCAAGATCCGGATCATCGGCGACGTCGCGATCATCCACGCCCGGACCACCTACACGCGGCCGGACGGACACGGCGGGGCCGGCCGCTATACGGACGTCTGGGCGCGCCGCGGGGCCGGCTGGCTCGCCGTCTCCGCGCACGTCACGCGCTGCTGAGGGCCGTCGCGCGCGTCAGCGCGCAGGCTGCGGGCGACGCCAGCCGAAGGCGAGCAGCCCGGCGGCCACCCAGGCGAGCCCGCCGAAGAAGAGGAACGCGCCGGGGAGGCTGACGGCGGCGAGGGCGCCGGTGACCAAGGGACTGGCCGCCGTTCCGATCTGGACACCGAGCGCGAGCCAGCCGAACGCCGCGCCTCGATGCTCGCCGGGCACGAGGAAGGCGCCGAGCGAATAGGCGAGGGTGATCGCGCCCCCCAGACACAGCGCGAGCAGGCTGCGCCAGCCAGAGGCGAGCCCCATGGCCAGGCACAACGGGCCGCCGACGAGCAGCGAGAGCATGAGCAGCCGCGCCGAGGGAAACTCGCGCGCCAGGCGCGCCGTGACGTTGGCCGACAGCGTCGCGGCGATGGCGGCGACGGAGATGATCACGCCCGAGGTCGCGGCGATCGCCACGACGTCCGGCAGCCGCGCCACCTGCAGCGGGATCAGCAGCACCAGCCCACGCTCGAGGAACTGCGCGATCAGGAGCAGCGCCACCACCATGAGGAAGTTCGGGTACCGCACGAGCTGCCCCAGGGGCAGGCGCGAGGCGGGCGCGCGCGCGGCGCCCGGCGCCCCGGGCGAGACCTCGTCGAAGAGCACGATCAGCGCGATGAGGGCCAGCAGGCAGAACCCCGCCGTCACGAAGAAGGCGTAGCGGATCCCGAAGTGCGAGGCGACGTAGCCGCCGGCGAGGGGACCGATCGCGAGGCTCAGCATCTGGGCCGACTGCACCATCCCGATCGCCGCCGGGATCTTGTCGCGGGGCGCCGAGACGCTGGCGACGGCCATCGCCATCGGCGTGAAGCCGGCGAAGAGGCCCTGGAGCAGGCGCGCGACGAGGAGCTGCTCGACCGACGTGACCAGCCCCATCGCCGCGATGATGACGACGAATCCCGCCAGCGAGCGGATGAGCATCAGCTTTCCGCCGAAGCGATCGGCCAGGCGGCCGAAGAGCGGGGCCAGGAGTCCCGAGACCGCCGGGGTGACCGCTGAGAGCAGGCCCGACCAGAGCGCGATCCGCCCGGGATCCGTCACGCCCAGCTCGTGGACGTAGAGCGGCAGGAACGGCGAAAAGAACTGGAAGCCGACGAACGCCACGAAGACGATCAGCGTCAGGGCCCAGACGTTCCGCCGCCAGGCCTCCGAGGGGAGCGCTCGGACTGTCAGCGCCCGTTACGCCGTCGCGGTCGGCTTCCCCGCCGCCGCGGCGGCGTCGGCCTTCTGGAAGTCCGCCTCCGTGAAGCCGTAGAGATGCCCGCCCCCCATCAGGATCTGCGCGGCGATCGCGCGCGGGACGTTCTTCATTAAGTTCTCCGCCACGTGGGGGAAATTCGAGTCGAAGTGCGGGTAGTCCGTCGAGACGCACATCCGATCGGCGCCGATGAGCCCGGCCGTCGCTTCGATCTCGGGCTCGCTGCCCTCGACCGCCGCCCAGCAGTTGCGCCGGAAGTACTCCCGCGGGGTGAGGGAGAGGTAGGGGGCGTGCGAGTCACGGTACTGGGGATAGTCCCACTCGATGCGGGACAGGAGCCCGGGCGCCCAGGAGTTCTGGGCCTCGAGGAAGCCGACCCGGAGCTTCGGATGGAATTCGAACACGCCGCCGATGAGCATCGCGATCAGCGCCTGCTGCATCTCGATCCAGTGGCTCGCCACGTGACGGTAGAACCGGTTCTCGCCGTAGAGCTCGATCATGCGCGAGTAGGGCGCGCTCACGCCTTCGTGAAATCCCCAGGTCACGTCGAGCTCTTCGTGCACGGCGTAGAGCGGGTCCCAGTAGTTCGAGTGCCAGTAGTGGCCGTTCACGAGGTTCGGCCGGACGAACGATCCGACCGCGCCGAGCTCCCGCACGCACCGGACCAGCTCGCGGCAGGCCAGGTGCACGTCGTGCACGGGCAGCATCGCGACGAATTTCAGCCGCTCCGGGCTGTACTGGCAGAAGTCGTGGATCCAGTTGTTGTACGCCTGGCAGAGGGCCAGCGAGAGCTGCGGATCCATCCCGTTGCGGCCCATCAGGGCGAGGCCGGCGGTGGGGTAGAGCACCGCGATGTCGACCCCTTCCATCGCCATGCCCATGACCTGGGCCTCGGCGTTGTAGTCGCGCTCGATGGCGAAGTCGAGGCGGCCCGTGTCGAAGATGCGCGAGCCGGACAGGAGCTGCGTGCTCTGCGACTTCTGTGGGCGGACCCGCTTCCGGTACTGCTGCAGATCCATGTCGGACGTGGGCTCGCCGTCGATGATGATCAGTCCCGACGGGCCGCGATTGGGGCGGCCGTCGGCGCCGACCGGCACGCTGACGCGGTGCTTGAACCGCGGGTCCAGATAGCGGTCGAACAGGTCCGGGGGTTCCATGACGTGCATGTCGGAGTCGACGAACCGAATCCCGTCCTTCATGGCAGCCTCCTGCGGGGGTTGGCTGGACTATATCTGGCGGGCGCGCGGAGTCAAGCGCCAGCGCCCTCCCCGAGCCCGCGCCAGTAGCGGCGCCCGTCCAGCCGCACGACCCTCCCGAATCCCGGCGCCTGGAAGTGTCCGGCGGCCACGAGAATCGCTTCGCGCTCCAGGCGTTCCACGAGGGCCCGTCGAGTCTGGCGGGTCAGCTCCGGGTCCATGTCGGCCCGTGATACCCAGTCGGGCTCGCGCACCTGCACGGGGCTGTGGGCCACGTCTCCGAGGACGAGCGCCCGCTCGCCCTGCGAGGTGATCAGGATGCTCACGTGCCCCGGCGTGTGCCCGGGCGTCGGCAGGGCCGTCAGCTCTCGCGTGATGTGGTGCTCACCGTGCATCAGCTCGACCAGGCCGAGCTCGGCCAGCGGCCAGACGCACGTCGGGGCGTTCGGAAAGCGCTCGGGCTGGATCTCGGGCTGGTGGCACACCTCCCAGTCCTTCGCGCTCATCCAGTAGCGCGCGTTGGGAAACGTCGGCACGTACGTCTCGCCCCGGGGCAGCACGTTCCAGCCCACGTGGTCCCGGTGCAGGTGGGTCATCACCACCGCATCCACCTCGTCCAGCCGGACGCCGTGGGCCTCGAAGTCGTGCAGGAGCCGGCCCCACGGAGCGTCGGGCGCGTCGTGAGGCTTCGGGCCGAGCCCGGTGTCGATGAGGATCGTTCGCCCGTCGGACCGGATCAGATACGAGCCGAGGTTGAAGCGGACCTTGTGTTCCTCGGTGAGGTCGGATTCGTATGGCCGCCAGCGATCGTTCGGAATGGTCGGGAAGAAGTTGCAGAGGTCGAACTCGAGGGTTCCGTCCGAGAGCGCCATGATCTCCACGTTGCCGACGCGAACGACGTTCTTCGCCATCATCGGTCTCAGAGCTCGAAGGTCTTGACGTAGATCCCGGGAGAACCGGGCGCGTGCTGCATGTGCGGGCGGATACGATGCGTCACCGGCGAGGCGTCCCGCTGCGCCGCCCACGGCGCGCTCTCGGACACCTTCGGGTGCTCGAACTCGTAGAGCGTGAGATAGGTGGGCACGCCGGTCACGGCGCGATAGCGTCGGCCGCGAATCACCCCGGGGACCTTCTCGTAGTTGGGCACGTAGATGGTGTTGTACCACGCGTTGAAGTCGTCCTCGATCTCCCGCGGCACGTCCATGCGCCCGATCTGGAGCGCCGGCGCCATCCCGCTCCGCGCCACCTCCGGCGCCACCGTCTTCGGATGGATCAGCGTATAGACGTTGCGGATGCAGGTGGTGCCGATGACCTCGGGAGACCAGCGCCGCGTCCGTTCCGTGGGGTGCGCCTTCGCGCGCTCGTACGCCGCGCTCTCCAGCACCGCGGGGCTCTCCAGCTCGTAACAGGCCAGATGCTTCGGCCCGCCCTTCACCGCTTCGTAGCGGGCCGCGCTCAGGAAGCCCGGCACCGAGAGCCGCTCCGCCAGGTGCTCGTCGTTGTACCAGCGATTGAACTCGCGCTCCGTGTCGGCCGGTACGTCCGCCCAGACCATCAAGAGTCCCGTGCCCTTCGTGTTCGTCATGGGGCGCCGCGCGCGACGGGCGCGGGCTCCGCGATGTCGAGGGTCGTCACGCGGCGGAGCTCGCGGCGATACTTCGCGTCCTCGAAGGGCCGCGCGCGATGCATCGTCGCGCGGTTGTCCCAGATCACGAGGTCGCCGACGCGCCACGCGTGGCGGTAGACGAACTCGGGCTGGGTCGCGTGCTCGATGAGGTCCCGCAGGAGGAGCCGCCCCTCCGGGACCGGCCAGTCGATGATCCGCGAGGCGTGCGAGGCGACGTAGAGCGAGCGGCGGCCGGAGCGCGGGATCGTGCGGACGAGCGGATGGACCGCGCCTTTCAGCTTCTCCTGCTCGTCCCCGGAGAACTCGAACCCGAGCGTCTGGCGCGAGTAGGCGATGGAGTGGTGCACGCGCAGACCCTCGAGCTGCGCCCGCATCTCGGCGGGCAGCGCGTCGTACGCGGCGCGCATGTCGGCGAACTCCGTGTCGGCGCCGACGGGAGGGATGATCCGCGCCGAGAGCATCGAGTACCGCCCCGGCGGGTCCTGGAACGACGCGTCGGTGTGCCAGAGCCGGTTGCCGAGCCCGTACATGCGACGGCGGTCGTCGGACTTCAGGAGCTCGCCGCTCTCGTCGACGTTCGAGATGTCGGAGAGGGCCTCGTTGCCGAGGCGGCTCTTGCCGAGGGCGGCGCTCCCGGTCCTCGCGTGCAGCTGGCCGTCGAGTCGTTGCGCGAACGCCAGCTGCTCGTCGTCGCTGAACGGCTGGTCACGGAACACGAGGATGGCGTATTCGTCCATCCCGGCCCGGATCCGCGCGAGCGTCTCGCCGTCGTGCACCCGGCGGAGCTCGACCGGGCTCACCTCCGCGACGAAGTGACGGTGAAGCGGCCGGAATGTCAGGGTCATGCGAGTGAGCCTAGGACGACGGTGGGTGGGGAGTCAAGCGCGACCCGTGCCCGGTCTTGCGGAGTGCAGTACCATAGCGGCGAGACGTCGACCGGCGACAGCCCCTCGGCCCCGGCCAGGAGGAGCGGACGATGCCCTACGACCTGGTGATCAAGAACGGCATGGTGATCGATGGCTCCGGCCTGCCCCGGTACCGGGCCGACG
>QHSZ01000253.1 GCA_003220595.1 Candidatus Rokuibacteriota bacterium
GCGCCGCCGGCGTCGCCTGCCAGGTCACGAGCCGCTCGCCGCCCGCCTCGAGTCGCGGCAGGTGCGTCCGGTGGCCGCCGTCCGCCACCTCGAGCGTGACCGAGTACGATGTCCGCCAGCGCTTCCGGTTGAGGATGCGCGCGGCGAGCAGCGCCGGGCGGCCGGCGAAAAGCTCGCCCGGCGGCAGCGGCTCGACCCGGAGTCCGCGGATCGACTGCTCCGACAGGATCCCCGAGACGACGACGAGTCCGAGGAGCATCGACACGAGCAGGTACAGGAGATTGTTGCCGGTGTTGATGGCAGCGAAGCCGAGGGCGAGGGCGGCGCCGAGACACCACCAGCCGTCGCGCGTGGGCCACAGCGTGCGGCGCGGCCACGAGAGCGGCCAGGCGAAGCCGCGCCTCACCTGGGCACGGGAACTTGATGTGTGATCGAGCGGATGACCGCCTCGGCGTCGGCGCCGCGCTCACCCGGGGCGCCGGTGCGGCTCTTGAGGAGGACGCGATGGGCGAGTGCCGGCACCGCGAGGCCCTTCACGTCGTCCGGCACCAGGTAGTCGCGGCCGTCGGCGAGCGCCGCGGCGCGCGCCGAGCGCAGGAGGGCGAGCGCGCCGCGCGGGCTCACGCCGAGAGTCAGCAGGGGCGAGCGGCGCGTGGCCGTGACGAGCGCCATCACGTAGTCGAGGACGGGCTCCTCCGCGCGCACGCGCTCGGCCGTCGCCTGGAGCTCGAGCACGTCGTCCACGCCGACGACCGGCGCCAGCGCATCGGGCGACGGCACGCCGGCGGCTCGCAGGATGGTCTTCTCGTCGTCCGCCTCCGGATACCCGACGCGAATCCTCAGCAGGAAGCGGTCGAGCTGCGATTCCGGGAGCGGGTGCGTCCCCTCGTACTCCAGCGGGTTCTGCGTGGCGAGGACCATGAACGGCCGCGGCAGCGGATAGGTCGAGTGGTCGAGCGACACCTGCGTCTCGTTCATCGCCTCCAGCAGACTGGACTGCGTCTTCGGCGTCGTCCGATTGATCTCGTCGGCGAGGACGATGTTCGTGAAGAGCGGCCCGGGCTTGAACACGAACTCGCCGCGCTCCGCCTGCCAGACCGAGACGCCGAGGATGTCGGAGGGCAGCATGTCGGACGTGAACTGGATGCGCTGGAAGCCGGCGCCGATCGAGCGCGCGAGCGCCGCGGCGAGCGTGGTCTTGCCGACGCCCGGCACGTCCTCGATGAGGAGGTGACCGCGGGCGAGGAGGCCGACGACCGCCAGCCGCACGACGTCGGGCTTGCCGACGAGCGCCCGGGCGACGTTGGCCTCGAGACGACGGATGAGCTCGAGCGGAAGCGCCACGCTTCAGTCATATCACCCAACGGAGCTGCCCGCACCTGTGTCAGGCCACCCACGGTCCACGCCGGCCTCGCGGACGCCGTTCCAATGGAAGGCCCGCAAAATACGCCCCGGGCCCTCCCTAGCGCCGGGCCCGAGCGTCGGTCGAGGGCGCGCGCGTGACGGCGTGCAGCCGCACCGCGACGTCGATCGCACGCAGCAGGGCGAGGCTCGGCGCCGCGTCCTCCCGGGGCGCGAAGAGGTGGTCGGGACCGAGGGCGACGATGTTGGCGCCTCCGGGCCACACGGTGCTCGTGAGCGGCACCACGCCGTCGTTGGGGCCGTGGCGGCGCAGCAGCCTGTAGCCCCAACGGACTTTGTCCCCGACGCTCCCGGAGAGCGGCACGGCCACCACGTTGACGACGGCGAGCGATTCCGGCAGGCGGGCGTCCTGCAGGCGCGCGCGGCTCGGCCCCGTCGCCATCGACGCGAGCCCCGCCCAGTCCCAGCCCTGGAGCCAGAAGATACAGCGCACCAGCCACGAGAGGGGCGCGCGCAGCGCGTCGTCGACGAGCGGCGTCCCGTGCAGGGCGCCCACGAGGTTGACCCAGGCGGCGACGTGGGTGGTCTCCTCCGGCGCGAGCAGACGCGAGAGGGCCACCGCCGCTTCCGCGCCGGACTTGCTGGCGGAGACGAGGATCAGGCCGCCCTTGTCGCGTCTCGCCGCGCGCACCGCCGCGGCGAGGGCGGCGGCGTTGTCCTCGATCGAGGCGCTCTCGCCGGTCTCGATGAGTCGATTGGCGATGCCGAGGCGGTCGAGGAGGCGGCGCTGGGGCGCGAAATCGGAGCCGGTCGCGGGATGGCTGCGGTAGAGCCACGACGGCGCGAACAGCACGGTGTACGGAAAGGCGCCGGGCCGCCGCAACGCCTCCTCCGACCTGGCCGCGCCGTCGTCGAGAAAGCGGTCGAAGGACGCTTGCACCGCGCGGCTCAGCCGGTCCGCGCCGAGCGCCTGGGCGAAGGACAGGGCCGCGAAGTCCAGCGAGGTCTCTCGCGACAGCTCGCGAAGCCGCGCCTGGTCGGGAAGCCGGCGCGGGCCGGCGCCCGGGTCGTCCCCTTCCTCGCGCACGACATCGATCGTGAGGGCGCTCGGCGCGCGGGCCTCGCGCTGCTGCTCTGGCGACCGGCGCGCGAGGAGCTCGGCGAGGAGCTGCCGCGCCGCCTTCCCGTCCACGAGAGAGTCGAGCTCCCTCGCGGTGAGGTCGCGGCGAATCAGATCCGCGCGGCCGGCGCACCCGACCGCCAGCAGCGCCAACAGGGCGACGAGCGCCGTCCGACTCCAGGCGCTCAACGCCGCGCGGGAGGCGCGCATCCGAGTATGCCTTTCGTACTGGAGCCTGTGCCGGGCACCATTGCCCGCGAGCCACCGACCGCTGACGGACGTCGATCTCCAATATCTCACGGGCCTCGTCGAACGCGCGTGCTCGAATGCGCGCCACGGCGCGTGTGCTATTCTTCCAGGCGGCCGATCTGGTCCGTGGTGGCGCGCGTGCCGGTCCGTGACCCGCTCGCGAGAAGGAGGCCCCGCATGACGACTCCCGCCGCGCCCCGCGCCTGGCCCGTGGAGACCCTCGCCCGCGTGCCCTACTGGGTCTACCAGGACGAGGCGAACTATCGCGCCGAGCTCCGCCGCATCTTCGAAGGTCCAGTCTGGAATTACGTCTGCCTCGAGTCCGACGTCGCGCGCGCCGGCGACTACCGCACCACCTTCGTGGGCGAGATGCCCGTCATCATCGTGCGCGGCGAGGACGGCGCGCTCCACGCCTTCGAGAACCGGTGCGCGCACCGCGGCGCGCTCATCGCGCTCGACGACGCGGGGACCGCCAAGCGGTTCCAGTGCGTCTATCACGCCTGGACCTACGATCTCGAGGGCAACCTCGTCGGCGTCGCGTTCGAGAAGGGGTCGCACGGCCAGGGCGGGATGCCGGCGTCGTTCTGCAAGGCCGAGCACGGGCCGCGGAAGCTCCGCACGGCGTCGCTCTGCGGCCTCGTCTTCGCGAGCCTGTCGCCGGACACGCCGCCCCTGGAGGCGTACCTGGGCGAGGAGGTGCGGCGGCGCGTCGCGCGGGTGCTGCGCAAGCCCGTGCGAGTGCTCGGCCGCTTCGTCCAGAGGCTGCCGAACAACTGGAAGCTCTACGTCGAGAACGTGAAGGACACGTACCACGCGAGCCTGCTCCACACGTTCTTCACGACCTTCCGCGTCACGCGGCTCACGCAGGGCGGCGGCGTCGTCGTGAGCCCGGACGGCGGGCACCACGCGAGCGCCACGCTCGACCGGCGCGACGACAGCGAGGGCGCGGCCTATCGCGAGCAGGGCCTGCGCGCGGACCAGGACGGCTTCGGCCTCGCCGATCCGAGCCTGCTCGACACCGTGGACGAGTTCGGCGACGGCATCAAGCTCCAGATCCTCACCGTGTTCCCCAACTTCGTGCTGCAGCAGATCGGGAACTGTCTCGCCGTGCGCCAGGTCCTCCCGAAGGGCGCCGGCGCGATGGAGCTCGCCTGGACGTACTTCGGCTTCGCCGACGACACGCCCGCGATGCACCGGCGGCGCCTGAAGCAGGCGAACCTCGTCGGTCCCGCGGGCTACGTGTCCATGGAGGACGGCTGCGTTGGCGGCTTCGTGCAGCGCGGCGCCGCGGCCGCCGCGGACGAGCTGTCGGTCGTCAACATGGGCGGCGAGGGCGCCGAGTCGCAGGAGACGCGCGCGACCGAGGCCTCGGTGCGCGGGTTCTGGAAGGCCTATCGCCGCCACATGGGCTACTGAGATGGCGGCGAGGGACCTGCCGGCCGCGGACCTGCTGCCGCTCGTGTCCGCGCTCAACGCCGACTACGCGCGCGCGATCGACGACGACCGCCTCGAGGCGTGGCCCGGCTTCTTCGCCGAGCCGTGCGTCTACAAGATCACGTCCGCCGACAACCACCGGCGGGGGTTCGAGGCGGGCGTCGTCTACGCCGACTCGCAGGGCATGCTCAGCGACCGGGTCGCGGCGCTGCGCCGAGCGAACGTCTACGAGCGTCAGGCCTATCGTCACCTCGTCGGCCTGCCGGCGATCCTCGGTGAGGTCGACGGCGCCGTGCGCGCCGAGACGCCGTTCCTCGTGGTCCGCATCATGCGCGACGGCACGATGGATCTCTTCGCCACCGGCCGCTATCTCGACCTTCTGGTCGACCACGGCGGCGCCCTGCGCTTTCGCGAGCGCATCGTCGTCTGCGACAGCAGCCGCTTCGACACGCTGCTGGCGATTCCGTTGTAATCGCGGGAGGCGCGCGTTGGCGGTCACGTCCCCCCGGCAGGAGCGGCCCACCGACGTCATCCCGGTGATCGACCTGGGTCCGTGCTTCGAGGGCGCGCCGGGAGCGCTGGAGGCGGCGGCCGCCGAGCTCCGCGCTGCCCTCGAGGACATCGGCTTCTTCATCATCGTGAACCACGGGGTCCCGCGGGACCTGATCGATCGCACGTTCGCCGAAGCCCGGCGCTTTCACGCGCAGCCGTACGAGACGAAGATGGCGTTGCGCATGAACGAGCACAACAACGGCTACATGGCGATGGGGCGTTACGCCGTCTGGACGTCGGAGGTCAACGCGAACGACAAGCCCGACCTGAACGAGGCGTTCTTCGTCAAGCGCGAGCGCCCCCCGGACGATCCGCTCCGGCGGTCGGGACGGCGTTTCGTGGGCCCGAACCGATGGCCCGACGGCCTGCCCGGCTTCCGCGAGGCCGTCCTCGCCTACACGGACGCCGTCGACACCCTGGGCCGGCGGCTCCTGCCCGTCTGCGCCATCGCCCTCGACCTGGCGCCGCACCACCTCGACGCGGCGTTCGCGGAAAGCCAGTTCTCGTTCCGCCTCTCGCACTACCCGCCCGTGCAGGCGGAGCCGAACCAGTTCGGGATCGCGCCCCACACCGACGCCAACTTCCTGACATTCCTCGCCCAGACCGACGTGCCTGGGCTCCAGGTGCGGCTGCCCTCAGGCGCCTGGCTCGACGTGCCGTACGTGCCCGAGTCGTACGCCGTCAACGCCGGCGACATGATGTCCCGCTGGACGAACGGCCGGTTCAAGTCGACGCCGCACCGGGCCCTGCCGCCGGTCGGCCGGCACCGCTACGCGATTCCGTTCTTCCTGGGCCCGCACATCGACACCGTGATCGCCTGCCTGCCGACCTGCCAGGGACCCGAGAACCCGCCGCGGTTCCCGCCGATCACATACGAGGCGTATCTGCGCTGGTGGTACGACGCGAACTACAACGCGTCGGCCCAGGACGACGCGCGCTGAGCAGCGGCCGCGCGCCTTGACGGCGTCGCCGCGGTCAGCGCCCCCCGAGGAAGTCGAGGACCGCGCCGTTGAAGCGGGAGGGCTCCTCGAGGTTCAGGGTGTGTCCCGTCCCCGGCAGGACCACGAGCGTCGCGTCGGGAAGGGTGGCCGCCAGGAAGCGGCTCGCCTCGAGCGCGGGCGCGTCCTCGTCGCCGACGATCACGAGCGTCGGCACGCGCAGCGCCGGTAACCGGTCCCGGAGCTCGTACATCGTGGGGCGCCGGAGCTGCACACCGCGCAGGGTGTGCGCCAGCCCCGTCGCCGACAGCGCGAGGAATTCGGTGTAGAGCTTCTTCCACATCGCCGGGTTCTTCCGGAGCAGCTGGATGCGCGTGGGGCTCCGGAGATAGTCCTCGGCGACCTTCTGCACGCCCTCGCGCTCGAACCGCTCGGCGATGGGGCCGAACTCGCGGGCGAACTGCGCCTTGTCCGCCGAGCCGGTGCCCGTGCCGGCCAGGATCAGCGCGCGCACGCGCTCAGGGTACGCGAGCGCGAAGTTGAGCGCGATGCTGCCGCCCATCGAGAAGCCGCCGAGGAACGGCCGCCGCACGTCGAGCCGCTCCATGAGCTGGCGCAGGTCCTCGATCGACAGCTCCTGGGAGTAGTCGCCCAGGTCGGTCGGCACCGTGGATGGCGGGTAACCCCGGCAGTTGTAGACGAGGACCCGATACCGCTGCGCGAAGACCGCGAGCTGCG
>QHSZ01000254.1 GCA_003220595.1 Candidatus Rokuibacteriota bacterium
CCGTTCACGGACTGGGCGCGATCGCCAACCACGCGTATTCCGCGCCCTATGAAGACCTGCGGGTCCGGGCGAAGTGAGCGCGCGGCACCTGGTGACACCGACAAGGCGATGACGCCGTGAAGCGCTTCATCGTCAAGCGGCTGGGCTTCGCCGTCATCTCGCTGTTCCTCCTGTCGCTCACGATCTTCGTCTTCGTGCGCGTCACGGGCGACCCGGCCGTGCTCCTCGTCGAGCCCGGGGCGAGCGCGGCCGACCTCGCGGCGATCCGGGAGCAGTTCGGCCTCGACCGCCCGCTCTGGGTGCAATACGGGAGCTTCCTGGCCCACCTCGCACGCGGCGACCTCGGCCAGTCCTTCTACTACAAGACCGACGTCCTCGAGCTCTACCTCTCGCGCCTGCCCTCCTCGCTCTTGCTCGCGGCGGTCGCGATGACGTTCTCGCTCGTGATCGGGATCCCGACGGGCGTGATCGCGGCGGTACGCGTGAACGGCTGGTGGGACAGCGCGGGCAAGGTCTTCGCGCTCCTCGGACTCTCGCTGCCGTCCTTCTGGGTCGGGCTCCTCATGATCCTCTTCTTCTCGGTCTACCTCGGCTGGCTGCCCTCGTCGGGCTCGGGCACGGTCTGGCATGTGCTCATGCCCGCCTTCGCGCTCGGCTGGTACTTCGCCGCGGCCCACATGCGGCTCACGCGCTCGTCCATGCTCGAGGTGCTCGGCTCGGAGTACGTGAAGCTCGCGCGGCTCAAGGGGCTGCCAGAGGCGCTCGTCATCGCCAAGCACGCCCTCAAGAACGCGCTGATCCCCGTGCTGACGCTCGCGGGAATCAACCTCGTCCTCATGATCAACGTCGCGGTGGTCGTCGAGACCGTCTTCGCGTGGCCCGGCATCGGCCGCCTGCTCTACGAGGGGATTGCGTTCCGCGATTTCCCCGTGGTCCAGGCCATCGTGCTGCTCGGCGGCGCGATGATCGTCGCCGTCAACCTCGTGGTGGACGTGCTCTACGCCGTGATCGATCCGAGGATCCGCTATGAACGGTAGCGGACCGGCCGCCGGCAGCAGCCGGGCGGCGGCGCTCACGCTCGCCTGGCGCTTCGCTTCCTTCCGGAGCGAGGGCTTCCCCGTCTTGCCGGTGCTGATCCTCTCGGTGCTCGTGCTCGTCGCGGTCTTCGCCAACGTGCTCGCGCCCCACGACCCCGAGGTCGGCGCGCTCGGCGACCGCTTCCGCCCGCCGGCCTGGCAGGAGGGCGGCACGCGCGACCACCTGCTCGGCACCGACCACCTCGGGCGCGACGTGCTCTCGCGCCTCGTCTTCGGCGCTCGCGTCTCGCTGGTGGTGGGGTTCATGGCCGTGATCTTCGCGGGCATCCTCGGCACGGCGCTCGGGATCCTGTCCGGGTATCTCGGCGGGTGGGTCGACCAGGTGATCATGCGCGTGACCGACGCCTGGCTGGCGCTCCCCGCGCTCACGTTCGCGATCTTCCTGGCGGCGATCGTGGGCCCGAGCGCGATGAACATCGTGATCATCCTCGCCGCGGTCTACTGGACCCGCTACGCGCGCGTCATCCGCGGCGAGGTGCTCTCCCTGAAGGAGCGCGATTTCGTGCGCCTTGCGATCGTCGCCGGCTGCAGCAAGCGCACGATCATGCGGCGGCACATCCTCCCGAACGTGGTCAACTCGGGGATCGTGCTGGCGACGCTGATGCTGGGCGTCGTCATCGTCACCGAGGCGTCGCTCTCCTTCCTCGGGGTCGGCGTCCCGCCGCCGAAGCCCGCCTGGGGGCTGATGCTCGCCGACGGCAAGAAGGGGCTCATGGCCGGCTACTGGTGGCTGACCGTCCTGCCGGGCACGTGCATCATGCTCCTGGTGCTCTCGGCGAACCTGCTGGGCGACTGGCTGCGGGTGAAGTTCGACCCGCAGCTCCGCCAGCTGTGAAGCTTCTCGAGCTCAGGCACCTCTCGACGCACTACGTGAGCGCGCGCGGCGCCCGGGTCACGCGCGCCGTGGACGACGTCTCGCTGACGGTCGGCGAGGGCGAGACGCTCGGCATCGTCGGCGAGTCGGGCTCCGGAAAGACCACGCTCGCCCTCTCGCTCCTGCGCCTCCTGCCGCCGGCGGCGCGGATCGTCAGCGGCGAGATCTGGTTCGAGGGCGAGGACCTCCTGACGAAGTCCCACCGCGAGATGCGCCGCGTGCGCGGCAAGCGGATCGCGATGATCCTGCAGGACCCGCTCGCGAGCCTCAACCCCCTCTTCACCGTCGGCGACCAGGTGGCGGAGCCGCTCCGCGTGCACGAGGGGGCGAGCCGCGGGAGCGCGTGGGCGCGGGCGCGCGAGCTCCTGCGCGCCGTGCGCATCGCCGCTCCCGAGACGCGCGTGCGCGAGTACCCGCACCAGCTCTCCGGCGGGATGCGCCAGCGCATCGTCGGCGCCATCGCGATCTCGTGCGGGCCGCGCCTGCTGATCGCCGACGAGCCCACGACGAGCCTCGACCTCACGATCCAGGCGCAGTACCTGCAGCTCCTGCGCGACCTGCAGCGCGACCGCGGGCTCTCGATGATCTTCATCACCCACAACCTCGGGATCGTCGCCCGGATGTGTGACCACGTCGCCGTCATGTACGCGGGGCGCCTCGTCGAGGCCGGCCCGGTCGCGCGGATCTTCTCGTCGGCGGCCCACCCGTACACGCAGGCGCTTCTCGAGTCCATCCCGCGCATGGCCGACGGGCGCAAGCGCCTCACGGC
Organism: Candidatus Rokuibacteriota bacterium; assembly: GCA_003220595.1. Classification (GTDB taxonomy): domain Bacteria; phylum Methylomirabilota; class Methylomirabilia; order Rokubacteriales; family CSP1-6; genus AR19. The sequence continues at coordinate 2,741 of QHSZ01000254.1, forward strand.
GATCGACGGCCAGCCGCCGGACCCGGTCGCGCTGCCGCCGGGCTGCGCCTTCCACCCGCGCTGTCCGAAGGTGCTCGACCGGTGCCGCAAGGAGGCGCCGCCCGAGGTCAGGGTGGCGGCGTCCCACACGAGCCGCTGCTGGCTCGCGAGCTGAATGGCCGGGCCCGTCGTCGAGGCGCTCCACCTGACCAAGCACTTCCCCGTGCGGGGCGGGTTCCTCGCCCGTGAGACCGCCGTGGTGCGCGCCGTGGACGAGGTGTCGTTCAGCATCGAGCCGGGGCGGACGCTGGGCCTCGTCGGCGAGTCCGGGTGCGGCAAGACGACGACCGCGAAGCTGGTCCTGCTCCTCGAGCAGCCGACGGCGGGCATGATCCGGTTCGAGGGGCGCGACCTCCAGACGCTGGACCGCACGATGCTCCACGGCTATCGCCGCTCGGTCCAGGCCGTGTTCCAGGATCCGTTCGCCTCGCTCAACCCGCGCATGCGCGTGGACCAGATCATCGCCGAGCCGCTCGTCACCCACGAGCGGCTCGGCTCCGGCGAGGTCGCGAAGCGCGTCGCCCGCCTGCTCGAGCTGGTGGGGCTGCCCGACCGCTCCGCCGACCTCTTCCCGCACGAGTTCTCGGGCGGCCAGCGGCAGCGGATCGCGATCGCGCGCTCGCTCGCGCTCTCCCCGAAGCTCGTCGTGCTCGACGAGCCCGTGTCGGCGCTCGACGTCTCGATCCGCGCCCAGATCCTGAACCTCCTGCGGGACCTCCAGGCGCAGCTCGGCCTCTCGTATCTCTTCATCGCCCACGACCTCGCCGCGGTCGCCCACATGAGCCACACGATCGCGGTGATGTACCTCGGCAGGATCGTCGAGATCGGCGACGCGGCGACGGTCGCCGCCACGCCGAAGCACCCCTACACGCAGGCGCTCTTCTCGGCCGCCCTGCCGTCGCATCCCGGCGAGAAGCGGGAGGAGATCATCCTGGCGGGCGAGGTGCCGAGCCCGCTCGCGCCGCCGGCGGGCTGCCGCTTCCACCCGCGCTGCCCTCACGCGATGGAGCGCTGCGGCCGCGAGGAGCCGACGCTCTTGCGCGAGGCGGGGCGCCTCGTCGCCTGCCACCTCTACGAGGGCGTCATCCCGGCTCGCTCCTGAGGCGGACGACGTTGAACGCGGGGACGGGCTTCGAGAAGCCCTTGAGCGCGAGGCCGCCCAGGTCCTCCACCTCGACGAGGTCCTCGACCGCGCCGAGGACGCGCTGGGAGACGAGGATCTGCCGGGGCTTCGCCTCGCCGCAGAGCCGCGCCGCGAGGTTCGTCACCGTGCCGATCGCGCCGTAGTCCATCCTCCCCTCGAAGCCGATCGCGCCGATCGTGGCGTAGCCCTGGGCGATGCCGACGCCGAAGTCGAGCTCGTAGCCGCGCTTCTTCCATTTCACGAGCAGCTCATCCACGCGCCGGCGCATCACCGCGGCCATCCGGATCGCGCGCTGGGGCGCGTCCGGGACGGGCACGGGGTCGTTGAAAAAGATCATCATGCCGTCGCCGGTGAAGCGCTCGAGCGTGCCCTCGTGCTCGAGGATGAGGCGGCCCATCTCCGCGTGATACTCGCGGAGCACGCCCATCACCTCCTCGGGCTCGGAGGTCTCGGCGAACGCCGTGAAGCCGCGCAGGTCGAGGAAGACCACGGTGATCTCGCGGCGGTGGCTGCGGAGGGGGTCCTCGGCGTCGCCGCTGACGATCATCTCCGCGAGCTGGGGCGAGAAGAAGCGCTTGAGACGCTCGAGGCGCTCGAGCTGGGCAAGCTGCTGCTCGACGCGCTGCTCGAGGGTCCGGTTCGACTCCGCGAGCTCCTCGTGGAGCAGCTTGATCCGCAGGAGCGACTTGACGCGCGCGAGCAGCTCGGGCTGGTTGATCGGCTTGCTCAGGAAGTCGTCGGCGCCCGCCTCGATGCCCTTCACCCGCTCCTGGGCGGGATCGAGCGCGGTCACCATGATGATGGGCAGCGTCGCCGTCGCCAGATTGCCGCGGAGCTTCCGGCAGACGTCGTACCCACTCATCTCCGGCATGACGACGTCGAGCAGCACGAGGTCGGGGTGCTCCGCGTCCACCTGCTCGAGCGCCTCGCGCCCCGACTTCGCGGTGGAGACGGCGTAGCCCTTGGCCCGGAGGAGGTCGGCCAGGAGCTTGACGTTCTGGGGCGTGTCGTCCACCACGAGGATCTTGCGCAGTGTGCTCATGGGCGGT
>QHSZ01000255.1 GCA_003220595.1 Candidatus Rokuibacteriota bacterium
CCCCTCGGGACGAACATGCTCGCCGCCGACGCGATCGAGTACGCGGAGCTCGAGCTCTACCTGGCGACCTTCGACAACGGCCGGCCCCTCTCCGTGCCCGGCATCCGTCATTGAGCCTCGGCCTCAGCCGCCGCGACCTCCTGAAGCTCCTCACGGTGGCCGCCGCGGCGGGGCTCGATCCGCGTCGACTCGAGGCCGCCGACGGCCCCGAGCGGCTCCTCGAGTTCGAGGCGCTCGGCAACGTCACGCTGCTCCACCTCACCGACCCGCACGGGACGCTGCGCCCCCTCTACTACCGCGAGCCGGACACGCTCATCGGTGTGGGCCGAGAGCACGGCAAGCCGCCGTTCCTCACCGGCGCCGAGTTCCTCAGGGCCTACCACATCGCGCCGGGCACCGCCGAGGCGTACGCCGCGACGCACCTCGACTTCGCGGCGCTGGCGGCGCGCTACGGCCGGATGGGCGGGTACGCCCACCTCGCCACGCTCGTCAAGCGCGCGCGAGCCGAGCGGCCCGGAAAAACGCTGCTCCTCGACGGCGGCGACACGTGTCAGGGCTCGGCGACCGCCCTCTGGAGCCGCGGCGAGGACATGGTGCGGGCCTCCAACGCGCTCGGCGTCGAGGTGATGACGCCGCACTGGGAGTTCGTCTACGGGATGGACCGGGTGCGTGAGCTCTTCGGTGACCGCGAGCATCGCGGGCTCTTCGCCGGCGACTTCGTCGCTCATAACGTCGCCCAGATGGGATGGGGCGATCGGGTATTCCGGCCCTACACGGTCCGTGAGGTGGGCGGCGTCGGCGTCGGGATCATCGGCCAGGCGTTCCCCTACGTGCCGGTCTCGCACCCGCGGCGGTTTGTTCCCGACCTCACCTTCGGGATCCAGGAGGACCAGCTCCAGGCGCTGGTGCACGAGCTTCGCGACGACCGGCGCGTCGACCTGGTCGTCCTCCTCTCGCACAACGGTGTCGCGGTGGACTTGAAGCTCGCCGCGCGCGTCGCGGGGCTCGACGTCGTCCTCGGCGGCCACACCCACGACGCGCTGCCCGAGCCCATCGTCGTGGGCCGGACGCTCGTCGTGAACTCGGGCTCGCACGGCAAGTTCCTCTCGCGCCTCGACCTCGATGTGCGGCGCGGCCGCGTCGCGGGTTGGCGCTACCGGCTCCTGCCGGTGCTCTCCCGTGTCGTGCCCGAGGATCCTGACATGGCGCGACTCGTCTCTGAGCTCCGGCGCCCGTACGAGGCGAAGCTCGCCGAGCCGCTCGCGGTCTCGGAGTCGCTGCTCTGGCGCCGCGGCAACTTCAACGGCCCGTTCGACGAGCTGATCCTCGACGCGCTGCTGAAGCGCTTCGACGCCCAGGTCGCCTTCTCGCCGGGCTTCCGGTGGGGGCCGACGATCGTGCCGGGGCAGACACTCACGCTCGAGGACGTCTACGCGCACACGGCGCTCACGTACCCGAACACGTGGGTGCGTGAGCTGACCGGCCGCGAGCTCCACGAGCTCCTGGAGGACGTCGCCGACAACCTCTTCCACCCGGACCCCTACTACCGGCAGGGCGGGGACATGCTGCGGGTCGGCGGGCTCACGTACACGATCGAGCCGGCCAGGACGCTGGGCCGCCGGATCCGCGACATCCGCGTCGGCGGCCGGCCGCTCGAGCCCGCGCGCCGCTACAAGGCCGCGGGGTGGGCGAGTCTCCGCGAGGCCGAGGGCCCGCCCGCATGGGACGTCGTCGCGGACCACGTGCGCGCGCTCAAGCGCGTGCGCCTCGAGCCGCGCGCGCGGGTCCGCGTCGTCTGATCCGGTCGCGCCCGCCGGCCCCGGGCCGCTCGGCTCGCGCGTTGAACGGGCTCACCTCGCACGGCGGCCGCGCGGCGGTCCCCCGGCGTCGGAGAGCGCCGCGCGCAGCACGCCGAGGAGCGCCCGCGCCTCGGGCGAGAGCGCGCGCTGGCGAGGGTGGATCACGTCGAGGCTCCGGCTGATCGGCTCGGCGTCGACGATGTCGATCGCGACGAGCGAGCGGCGCCGGAGCTCGCGACCGACGGCCAGGTGCGGCAGGAAGGCGAAGCCCACGCCCCGCTCGACCATCTTCTTCGCCGTCTCGATCGTCTCGACCTCCAGCGCCACGTTCGGCACCAGCCCCGCTCGACGGAAGAGGCCGTGGGTGAGGGTCCAGTCGCTGGAGCCGCGGTCGAAGAAGACGAGCGGGCGGTCGGCCACCTCCGCGAGCCGGGCCCGCCGCTGGCCCGCGGGCCACGAGGCCGGCCGCGCGACGAGGATGAGGGGGTCGTCCCGGAGCGATAGCGTCTCGACCTCGGGGTGGTTGAGCGAGCGTGCGAGCCCGACCTCCGCCTCACCCCGCAGGATCATCTCCAGGACCTCCTTCGAGTGCCCGGAGCGCACGGTGATGAGCGTCCGCGGATGCGCGTCCTGGAAGCGCTTCAGGACGTCGGGCAGGAGGTACGTGCAGATCGAGAGCACCGCCGCGATCTGCAGCGCGCCGCCCGCCCGCGGCCGGAGGTCGTGGACCGCCTGGCGGGCGAGCGCCACGGCCTGGAGGAGCTGCTCGGCGAACGGGCGAAGGGCGCGCCCCGCAGCGGAGGGGGCGAAGCCGTGCTGGCCGCGCTCGAAGAGCCTCACGCCGAGCGAGTCCTCGAGTGCCCGGATCCGTGCGCTGACGGCGGGCTGGGTGATCCGCAGCGCCTCCGCGGCGCGGCGGAAGCCTCCGAAGGTGCCGACCGCCAGGAACGCCTCGACCTGCGGGATTTCCACTACCCGGCCCGCGGGGTTTCCATAATTGATAAATATATTTTATCTCGCCTATAAAAACAATAACGTTGCTTTGCTACCCGTCCGACGGCAGAGTGAGCGGCACGAGGGGCGCGGCGTGGACGGAACGCTCACACGCGCGACCCGGGAGGAGACGCCATGCAGGGCACGTGCGAGTGCGGGATGACGCTGGAGCGGCCGTCGAGCCGGACGGGCTGCGCGCTGTGCGGGACCATCGGCTGCCGGAGCTGCTCGATCGAGGTGGAGGCCACCCACTACTGCCGCTGGTGCGCGACGTCGCTCGCGCACGGCCAGCCCGCCTAGGAGGACACGGCCGTGGACAACATGGGACGCGCGTTCCGCCAGCTGCTCGCGACCGAGCCGTACCTGTTCACCGCCGGCGTCTATGATCCGCTCGGGGCCCAGCTCGCCGAGCGCGCCGGGATGAAGTCCGTCTACCTCAGCGGCTACTCGATGGCGATGGCCAACGGCTGGCCCGACATGGGCTTCCTCACGCAGACCGAGGTGACCCGCATCGCCTCCATGGTCGCGAGCGCGACGCGCCTGCCGATCATCGCGGACGCGGACGACGGCTACGGCAACGCGCTCTCCACGATCCGGACGGTGCAGGAGTACGCGAAGACGGGCGTCGCGGGTATCCACCTGGAGGACCAGCGCTTCCCGAAGCGCTGCGGCCACATCGCGGGTAAGACGGTCGTCGATTTCGACGAGGCGATCGGCAAGTATCGGGCCGCGGTCGACACGCGGAACCGCCTCGACCCCGACTTCGTCATCATCGCGCGGACGGACGCCTACGGCGCCGTCGGCGGGAGCCTGGAGGAGGCGATCCGCCGGGGCCGCGCGTACGCGGACGCGGGCGTTGACCTCGTCTGGGCGGAGCTCAGCAACGCAGCGCGCGAGCCGGCGATCGCGTTCGCCAAGGCCATGCGCGAGACGCATCCGCGGCTGCCGCTCGCGTTCAACTACTCGTCGTCCTTCCGCTGGCACCAGGATCCGAACCCGCTCTCGTTCAAGGAGCTCGGCGAGCTCGGCTACAAGTTTATCTTCATCACGCTGTTCGCCGCCCACGCGGCGACGTACGCGATGTGGAACGCGATGGAGGAGCTCGTGCGCGACCAGGAGCAGGCCCAGTGGCGGCTCGAGAAGGTGAAGGTCGGCCACCCGACCGAGAGCCACCACGTCATGGCGCGCGTCGCCCACTTCCAGGAGCTCGAGAAGCGGTACATCCCGGGGACCGACGCGCGCCTGAAGGGCTCGGACGGCTTCGGCGAGGCGCATCCGGCGGGCCACTAGCCGCTAGGGCCGCCCTCGCCGAGCGGTTAAGATAGGGCCACGGTGACGCGCACAGTGGCCCTCGCCGTTTCGGTGCGGCCGTCCGGCGCCACGAGGGCGTGCGCCGTCGCCCTGTCGCTGGCCCTCCTCCTCGTGGCCGCGCTCCAGGCACCGCTGGCCCGCGCGGCGCGCGAACGGCTCGAGGATCTGGCGCTCGACCTCCGCCTCATCCCCCTCGACCGGACGCCGGCGCCCGCGTTCGTGCTCGACTCGCTCGAGGGCGGGCGCGTCGCGCTCGCCGACTTCCGCGGCCGGCCGGTCATCCTCTACTTCTGGCACTCCACGTGACCCTACTGCGCGAGGGAGTTGCCCTCGACGATGGAGCAGGTGCTGCGCGACCACCGGGCGCGCGGTCTGGCCCTCCTCGCGGTCAACATCGAGGAGGACCGGGAGACCGTCGCCCGCTGGGCGCGCGCGAAGACGGTGACCTCGACACTGCTGCTCGACCCGACCGGGTCCGTGAACCGGGCCTACCGTGTGACGGGGACGCCGACCGTGTTCGTCGTCGGGCGCGACGGCCGGCTCGTCGCCAAAGCGGTCAGCACGATGCCGTGGACGGGCCCGGAGGGCCGAGCCTTCCTCCAGGCGCTCCTGGCCCGGTGAGGTCGCGGGCCCGCTACGTGATCATAGGCTCGCCTCGGACGGCGGGGCCCCAGCCCCGCATTGTCCAGAGGTCCGCAATGCCATGAGCCCACTGGGCGCGGTGCGGGGAGCGACATGGAGCGAC
>QHSZ01000256.1 GCA_003220595.1 Candidatus Rokuibacteriota bacterium
TCCGTCGTGGCTTCCCGCCGCGGAGGGGCGGATGGAGGACGGCATCTACGTCATCCAGCTCGCCCTGCCAGGCGTGGATCCGAAGGACGTGAAGGTGTCCTTGATGAATAACGTCCTCACCGTCAAGGGCGAGCGCACGGCCGATCACGACACCGCGGGCAAGGACTATTTCGTCCGCGAGGTCGCGTACGGCACGTTCCAGCGGGATTTCGCCCTTCCTGAGGGCGTTAACGCCGCCCACGTGGAGGCGAAGTCCGCGAATGGCATGCTCGAGGTGAGGGTCCCAGCGCCGCAAGCCGCGACGCCGAGGACGATCGAAGTCAAGGCCGCCTGATCCAGGCCGGGGCCGAGGCCGTGCCGGTGTCGACCGGCACGCGCCCTGGCCTTCGCGCGTCACTCTGCGCGGAGATCAGCACGCCACCCACCGCGGTCAGCGCCACGCCGATTGACGGCGGCCGCCCATCCCGTTCAGCCACCGGATATGGAGGAATGGACTTAGAACCAAACGCGGGTTCGAGGCGCGTCTCCTATCGGGCTTGAGCAAGATCCGCTAGGCTTTCGAAGAGACGCTTGATCTCGGACGGCGGAGCCAGGCAGAGAGTTCGAAACGTGTCGACTACGGGGAGCCAATTCTCAGTCCCCGCATCTGATCCACTCGAACGACTCGACCTGGACCCGGTAGCTAGAGGCGTTGGGTACCCTGGCGACGAAGTAGGCGCGGTTGCCCGAAGCGACAACGCCGAGCACCCAGGTCGTGGTCGTACCCGCGCTCCTCCCAGACGCGTCGACTTGGTCGATACGCAGAACGATTCGACCCGTTGCTCGGAGGTCTCTGTTGTACACGTACCCGTCGATCGTCGTCCCCTTCAGCGTAGGCGCCGCTTGGAACTCGATCCGGAACACGCGGGCAAGCGTGTCCTGAGCATACGGTTCGGCCAACGCCGAGCTGTGGCCCGACAGGAGAACCGCAATCCCCAAGGCGAGAATCAGGCTCCGCATCACTGCACCCCCTCGCGTCCATGGGCGAGGGTATCAGGGAAGCCGAGGGCCCGCATCAGCCCCGGCCGCGCCCACCCTCTTGACCTTGCCCCGGGGGATCGGGTTTAGGCTCAGGGCATGGGACGGAACGGCTTCTTCATCGGAGAGGTCGCCGCCAGGAGCGGCGTCAGTCGAAAAGCGCTGCGTCTCTACGAGGCTGCGGGGATCCTCCCGACGCCGAGCCGCAGCGCGGCCCGCTACCGACTCTACGGCCACGAGACACTGGCGCTCCTCGGCTTCGTCGCGCAGGCACGACGCCTCGGCTTCACGCTGAAGGAGATCAGGAAGATCGTCTCCATCAAGCGGTCTGGGCGCGCTCCGCGCCGGCACGTCCGCGAGCTCGTGCTCCGCAAAGTGGCCGACCTCGATCGGACGCTCGCCGACCTCGCCGAAGTGCGCGGTGCCCTCCAAGGACTGCTCCGATGGCGCGGTGCCGGTCGCGGACGCGGCGCCGTGATCTGCGCCTGCATCGAGGCCGCGAAGGGTCCGGAGAAGGCAAATCCAGAGAGGAGGACAGGGAGCCATGGAGAACTTCAAGGTGCTGCTGTGCCCGGCTGGTTGCGGCGAGTGCCCCGAGGTCGAGATCGCCGGGGACGAGGTGCGGATCGGCGAGGCGGGGAACCTCGCGGTCCTGAAAAAGGACGAGTGGAACGTCCTGGTGGAGCTGATCCAGTCCGGGCAGCTGACGAAGGTGTGAGCGGACGGCGGGCCGGCCAGCGGGTCGTCCCCGCTGGCCGCATCAGGGCTGGGGCGGGCCCAGGCGCAGGTTGATCGGGCGCTGTCCGTGCTCTCCGTCGATCACGTACTTCTTCACCTTGGGCAGGATCTTCTCCATCGCCTCCAGGTAGAGCCGGGTGCGCGTGACGTCGGGCGCCTTGTTGTACTCGGTCAGCAGCTCCAGGTAGCGCGTCGTGTTGCCCACGGCCTCGGCCACCCGCTGCTCCTTGTAGCTCTGCGCCGCCAGCACCATCGAGCGCGCCTCGCCGCGGGCCTTGGGCAGGAGGTCGTTGGCGTAGCTTCGGCCCTGGTTGATCTTGTTTTCCCGATCAGCGGTCGCGTTGGCCACGTCCTGGAAGGCCTGGGCGACCGAGCTGTCGAGGGTGATCCCCATCAGGTTGGCGGAGACGATCTGGATGCCGCTGCCGTAGCGGTCGAGGATCGCCTGGGTGCGTGTCTTCACGTGCTCTTGAATCGCCAGGCGCCCCGTCGTGAGCACCTCGTCGACGGGCATGCCGAGCACGGTCTGTGTCAGGACGGACTCGGCGACGGCGCCGATGAGCTCCGGCGGCTGCTCGATCTCGAACAGAAACGGCGCCGGGTTGCGGATCACATACTGCAGGCTCATGGCGACGCTGATGATGTTCGTGTCGCCCGTGAGGACCTCGACGCCGGTCACGCCCCGCGTCTCGCCTTCCGGGAGGGCGAAGCCCACGCCCGTCTTCATGACGGCCGTGGTCTTGACGACGTCGACGCGATCGACGGGCCAGGGCAGGCGGTAGTGGAGGCCGGGCCCGAGGCGCGCCCCGACCCGGCCGAAGCGCCGGATCACCGCCTGCTCGTCGGCGGCGACCGTGAAGATGCCGGTCATTAGGTATCCCGCGACGGCGAGGGCCAGGAGCCCGCCCCCCCACGCCGCGCGGCGCCCGGTCTCGAGGCCCATGGTCCTACTTCCCGGCCTTCGACTTGGCGTCGCCGCTCAAGAGGCGGTACACGTCCGAGTCCGCGGGGAGAAAGAGGGTGGTGTTGCCGTCGAGGATCTTCTCGTACGCCCCGAGCGTGCGGCGGAATTTGTAGAGCTGAGGATTCTTGGCGAATGCCTCGGCGTAGATCCGCATGGCCTGGGCGTCGCCCTCACCCTTCACACGCTCGGCCTCGCGGTACGCCTCGGCGAGGATCCGGGTCTTCCCCCGCTCCGCCTCCGCCACGACCTTCTTGAACTCGCGCTCGCCCTCCGAGCGGTGCTTGATCGCGATCTTGCCTCGCTCGGCCTGCATGCGCGCGAAGACGTTCGCGCGGTTCTGCTCGGGCAGGTTGAGCTGACGGAGCCGGATGTCGACCAGGTCGATGCCGTAGTCGGCGATCGCGCGCTCACGTACCCGGGCGACGACCTGCCCCATGACCTCCTCGAACCGGGAGACGCGGCCGTCGACGGCGACGAGGGCCGACGCGGGATAGCTGCCGACCACCGCGCCGAGCTTCGTCAGCACGACGTCGGAGAGGCGCTGCTCCGCGGCCGGCCGGTCGCCCGTCGTGGCCAGGAAGCCCTCGGGGTCGGCGATCCGCCAGGTGACGAGGCTGTGGATGACGAGGTTCTTCTTGTCCTCGCTGAGGAACTCGGCCGTCGCCGGCTTGAAGCTCAGGAGGCGCCGGTCGAGCCGGATCACGCTCTCGAACGGATAGGGGCGCTTGATCCGGAGCCCGGGCTCCTTGACGACGTGGACCACCCGCCCCCCGCGCAGCACGAGACCGTACTCGGTGACGTCGACGACGACGACGCACGACCAGAGCGTGAGCGCCGCCAGGAGGCCGCCCGCGAGCGCGAGGGTGCGGGTGAGGGGCGTCACGGACCCTTCTTCGTCCCCGGCGGCTGCAGCAGCCAGAGGTCGAAGTCCTTCACGTCGGCGACGCCGGGCCGCAGGATCTTCTGCGCGGCGGGGAGGATCTCCTCGAGCGCCTCGATCTGCAGCCGGAAGCGCGTCAGGTCGGGCGCGCGGCGGTACTCTTTCTCCCGGAGGCTGAAGGCCAGCGCGTCACCCTCGGCCTCCAGGATCTTCTGGTCCTTGAACGCCCGCGCCGACTCGAGCATCGCCGCCGCGTCGCCCTCCGCGAGGTTGACCGCCTCCTGGGCGAACGTCGTCGCGCGGTCGACGATCAGGATCCTGTCCTCCTGCGCGCTGGCCACGTCGCGGAACGCCGCGTGGACCTGCTCGGGCGCGTGCACGCTCAGCAGGCTGAGCGCGACCATGCGGACGCCGGCGCCGTAGAGGTCGAGGGTCCGCTGGACGTCCTGCACGACCCGCCGCTCCACCTCGTCGCGCTCCGTCGTGTAGATCGCGTCGACGGTCATGGTGGCGAGGGCCGCCCGCAGGGCGGCGATGGTGACGTTGCGCACGATCGCGTCGGCGTCGGCGACGTTATAGATGAAGGCGACGGGGTCCTTCACCTGGTACTGGGCGGTGAACGCCACGTCGATGATGTTCTCGTCGCCGGTGAGTAGGAGCGACTCGTCGGCGACCTTCTCCTTCTGGTACCAGAAGGAGATCGCGCCCGACGGCGGCGCCGGGAACCCCGGCCCCACGAGGGTCAGGGCCTGGTGGCCGAAGCCGCGCGCGGCGGTGTCCTTCGGCTCGGCGCTCCGGAAGCCGACCTCGATCCGCCGGACGCGGTCGGTCTGGACTACGAGGTGGTCCTCGACGGGCCAGGGCAGGCGCGCGTGCAGGCCGGGCGCGAGTTGGCCGTCGGCGACGCGGCCGAAGCGCGTGCGCAGCCCGACCTCGCCCGGCTGCACGGTGAAGACGCCGCTGCCGAGGTAGAGCGCCGCGAGGCCGATCGCCGTCATGGCTCTGAGCCGCGCCGCCGTCAGGCGCACGCCCGTCAGCGCCGCGAGCCAGTCGCGCAGCCGGATCCACTCGTCCGGCACGGGCACCCGCCAGAGGCTCCGCGCGAGCAGACCGAGCAGGATCACCGCGGAGCCGACCTTCACGGGCTCGGGGACGAAACCGGACGCATGGCCGAAGGTGACCGCCGGACTCACCTGCCAGGTGCGGTAGATCCAGTCGAGGGCGTATCCAGCGGCCAGGCTCACGAGCGCGATCGACACGAGGTAGATCGTCA
>QHSZ01000262.1 GCA_003220595.1 Candidatus Rokuibacteriota bacterium
AAGAACGCGACGTGGCCGAACGAGACGTAGCCGGTGAGCCCCGAGATGAGGTTCCAGGATGAGGCCAGCACGATCCACATGAAGACCTGCAGCGTCGAGCGCACGCCGTAGCCGCTACCGAACTCCGGGTACACGGCGAGCGCCAACGTGACGGCCGCCAGCGCTGCGAGGGCCGCCGGGCGGGGACTCACGTCTGCCGGCCTCCGAGGAGCCCCTGCGGCCGAACGAGGAGGATGAGCACCAGCAGCACGTAGGCCACGACCTCGGAGAGCTGCGTCGTGAGGAACAGCGACGCCAGCTGCTCGATCAGCCCGAGCAGGACGCCGCCGAGCAGCGCGCCGGGATAGTTGCCGGCGCCCCCGAGGACGATGACGAGGAACGACTTGAAGGTCCAGATCTGTCCCATCTCGGGCTGGATCGCGACGATCACGGCGATGAGGGCGCCGCCGGCGCCGGCCAGGGCGGCCGACAGGCCGAAGGTGACGAGATGGATGCGCTGGACGTCGATCCCGCACACCATCGCCACCTCGCGGTTCTGCGAGGTGGCGCGGATCGCCTTGCCGAGCCTGGTCCGCTGCAGGAAGAGGAAGGACAGCCCCGTGAGCGCCGAGGCGACGGTGAACGCGACGACCCGAGCCTTCGAGAGCGCGAGCGGCCCCACCACCCAGGAGCCCGTGAGGTACTCCACCGAGCGCAGGTCGGAGGTGAAGAGGAGCTGCGCCAGGTTGACCAGCGCGATCGAGATGCCGAAGGTGAGCAGGAGCGAGGACAGCTCCGGCGCGTCCACCACCCGGAAGACGAGCGTCCGCTCGAGCAGGACACCGACGGCGAACAGGACCAGCATGCTGACCGGCACGGTCAGATAGGGGTTGATGCCGAGGGCGCTGTAGAGGAAGAAGGTGGCGTAGGCTCCCAGCATCAGCAGGGGCCCGTGGGCGACGTTGATGATGCGCATGACGCCGAAGATCAACGCCAGGCCCAGCGCCACCATCGCGTAGAGCGCGCCCGACAGGATGCCGGAGATGACCACCTGCCCCAGCATCGCGGGCGTGACGAAGACGTTCACGAAGCCCTTAGGCCATCAGCGCTGATTCCAGGGCGGCGTCGGGAAGCGCGGCTTCCCCTGCGCCAGCTCGTCCGGCCAGACGACCACCTTCTTGCCTTCCTGCCACTGGAAGGTCACCATCTTGTGCGCCACCTGGAAGCCGTCCTGGTCCACCTTGTACTCGCCGAAGACCGTCCGCATCTCGAGCTTGAACAGCTGCTCGCGCACACGGTCGGCGTCGAGCGAGCCCGCCCGCTTGACGGCCTCGGTGTAGATCAGGCAGCCCGCGTATCCCGCGGCCGAGTGGTACGAGGGCTCGTGGCCGAACTCCTTCCTGTAGGCCTCGAAGAACTCGGTGTTGCCCGGATAGGGCAGGACGTGCTCCCACTGCGTGGCGCCGTAGATGAAATCGGCGTTCGTCTTCAGCGTGTCGTAGAACTCCGGCAGGTCGCCGCCCACCGTCACCCCGTACGCCTTCGGGTTCACGTCCAGCTCGCGCATCTGGCGCGTGAGGGCCACCGCGTCGTCGAAGTAGGTGGCGGCGGCGATGACGTCGGGATTGAGCGACTTGACCTTCGTGAGGAGCGCGGAGAAGTCGGCGTTGCCCTTGGGGTACGCCTCCTGGAAGATGACCTGCATGCCGCGCTTCTTGGCGAGCTCGACGGCGCCCGAGGCCGCCGCCTTCGAGAAGAGCGTGTCCTCGTTCACGACGGCCACGGTCTTGAGACCCCGCTTGGCCGCCGTGTCGATGAGCCCCTCCAGGTACACCTCGGCGGGCGAGATCACCATGAAGACGTAGTGGCGCTTCTTGTCCGGTGGCCGCTTGAAGATGGAGGTCGTGGCGGCCAGCGGTGCCACCATCACCTTCTTGTACTTCTCGGTGACGTTGACGGACGCCTCGGTCACCGGCGACGAGTACGGGCCCATCACACCCTCGACCTTGTCCTCGGTGATGAGCTTCTCGTAGAGCCGGACGGCGGTCGCCGGGGTCGACTGGTCGTCGTAGACGACGAACTCGATCTTCCGCCCCAGCAGGCCGCCCTTCGCGTTCAGGTCCTTCTCACAGAGCTTGTAGCCTTCGTGCTGGTTCCTGCCGAGCTTTGCGTACGTCCCGGTCAGCGAGAGCGAGGCGCCGATGCGGATCGGCCCCTGCGCTTCGCCGGCGATGCCGGCGGCGAGCACGGCGAGCGCGGCGATGAGCGCGCCGAGTGTCTTCGACGTCATGCGAGAGCCTCCCGCTCGAGACATGGAGCCCACCACGGATAACACCCGCGCCTTTGACGTGTCAAGGCTGGGACACGTAGACTGCCGCCATGCCGCCCACCGCGCTCGACGGCCTCCGCGTCCTCGACCTCTCGAGCCAGCTCTCGGGCCCCTACTGTGCGATGCTCCTCGGCGACCTGGGCGCCGACGTGCTCAAGGTGGAGCACCCGGCGGGCGGCGACGCTGCCCGTCTGGGCGCGCCCCACGTCAACGGTGAGTCGGCGCCGTTCATGACCGTGAACCGCAACAAACGCTCGATCACCGTGGACCTCAAGGCGCCCGACGGCCTCGCGATCGTCCGGCGCCTCGCGGCGCGCGCCGACGTCGTGCTGGAGAACTGGCGGCCGGGCACGGCGGAGCGGCTCGGGCTCGGCTACGACGACGTGCGGCGGTTCAACCCGCGGGTCATCTATGGCTCGATCTCCGGATTCGGCCAGACCGGCCCGTACGCCTCGCGCGGCGGGTTCGATCGGATTGCGCAGGGCATGTCGGGCCTCATGTCCATCAACGGCGAGGAGGACGGGCCGCCGCTGGTCGTGCCGATCCCGATCGCCGACATCGGGACCGGGATGTTTGCGCTGATCCGCCGCGTTCTTCACGACCGGCGAGGTGCCGAGGCGTCTCGGCCAGGGCCACCGCACCAACGCGCCGTACCAAGCCTTCCGCACCGCCGACGGCTGGATCAACCTCGGCGGCGGCTCACAGCAGTTCTGGCAGGACATCTGCGCGGTGCTCGAGGTGAAGCAGCTCGGCGACGACCCGCGGTTCGCGACGCCCGCGCTGCGTGTCCGGCACCGGAAGGAGCTCGAGGCGCTGCTTCAGCCGAGGTTCCTGACGGCGCCGACCTCGGTGTGGCTCGAGACGTTCGAGGCGGTCGGCGTTCCCGCGGGGCCGATCCTCGGTTACGACCAGGTCTTCGGCCAGCACACCGACGAGATCCTCGGCGAACTCGGCTACTCGGCTACGAGGCGGCGGCGATCGCGGACCTCCGCGCCCGGAAGGTCGTCTAGGCGCGCTCCTACCAGTGGAAGGAGACGCCCGCCGTGAGGTGGTGGCCGGTCAGCTGGGTCCGGTCGCGGGCCGTTTCCGTGACCGGCACGCCCCCAAAAAACGTCCCCGGGACCGTGAAATTGAACTCGAACGTCTGCGTCTTCACGAACTTGTACTCGGCGAAGAGGCCGATGTTGCGCGTGATGAGCACGCGGATGCCCCCGAGAAACTGCCCTCCGAGCCGCGTGTCGGTGTCATGGATGTCCTTGTTCACGTCGAGGGGCGTGGTCGTGGTCGAGAGCTTCGCGATGAAGGCGCCGAGCCCCGCGCCCACGTAGGGCTGGAAGCGGCCGCGCGGAAAGTCCTCGCTCATCCCCAGCGGGTACCGGTAGAGGGCGTTGAGCGCGACGGTCGTCACTTCGATGTCGGAGCGCACGACGCGGAGATCGCCGTTGAAGGGAGCGCCGAGGATCGTGCCCGAGAACTGAGCCCTCTGCGCGTCTACGTCAGACTTGAAGTGATACGCCTCGAGCTCGAGCCCGAAGTTCCCGTCGAGGACGCGCGGCTCGAAGAAGTAGCCGAGCTTGCCGCCGTGGACCGGTGCGGTGCCGATACGGAGGTCCTTGATGGTGCCGTCCGCCGCGGACAGGGCGCCGAGGTTCAACTTCTCCTGGAGATCGCTGTTCTCGGTGAACGCCGCGCCAGTGAAGAGGGCCCCGTACGGCTCGCCAGCTGCGACGGCGGGGACGGCCAGGGCGAGGACGGCGGCCGCGCCGAGGACCCACCATCCACTCCCGCCTTCGAACTCCCGCGCTCCAGCGTCCATGACGAATGTGGTCCTGTTGAGGTTCGTTGCGCGACGTTCGCGCCAATCGGTGCGCGCCCTCGGGCAATGCTCCGCGTGCTCTCTTCGATGGAAGCACAAGCGATCTCTGGACTCAAGAATTTAAACGAGACGGTCGAAGGGAGCCTCGATGGCCTAGTCGCGAAACTCGGCGTCGAGGATCTCGCGGATGAAGCGGTCGAGCGAGACGGGATAGAAGCGCACGTCCGGCGAGACGATCACCCCCGTGTTGATGACCTCCCGCTGCGTCAGCTCCTCCAGGACGCGCTCGAGGTGATCCTGCGGATCGCGCTCCTGGCGGCGGATCTTCAGGTCCTCACTCTCGAGCGCCACGCGCGAGGCGTAGCGGAAGCTGAAGACGCGGGCCACGAGCCGCCGGTCCATCAGCTCGGTCTCGCCGAAGATCTCGCCGTAGGTGGGCCCGTCGCGGCCGCCGGGCGCGACCACGAGCCGCGGCGAGACCTTGATGCGCCCCCGCACCTCCACCGCCCGGCTCGGCCGCTCACGCTCCTGGCCGACGAGGATGTAGGGCAGCACGTGGTAGCCGGTGATGATCCCGGTCAGCGGCTTGCGCACCACCCGCGTCGCCTCGAAGACGTGCCGGAGGAACTCCAGATCTTGCCACTCCTCGCTCATAGGGTGTAGTTTACCTGGAGTCGATGGACACCCGCCCCGATACCGCCAGCGCGCCGCGCGCCTGGGAGCAGGCGTGGGTCCACCACTGCGAGCGCTGCGACGAGCAGATGGAGGAGACCCACTGCAAGATCGTCTGCCCGAATTGCGGAATGACGAGGGATTGTAGCGATCCCTGAGCCGCGCGCCCCGCTCCCCTAGATCACCGCGATCGCCTCGACCTCGATCATCCAGTCCGGGTGCGCCAGCGCCACCACCTGCACGAGCGTCGAGGCGGGGAGCCTCCCGGCGAAGACCTCCTGCCGGATGGTCGCGAAGTCCGCGCGATAGCGGATGTCGGTCACGTAGCTGTTGATCTTCACGATGGTCTGCACGGAGCCGCCCGCGGCCTTCACCTGCGCCACGACCGAGCGGAATACCTCGCGCGCCTGCGCCTTGAAGTCGCCCGGATGCGCGGCGCCGCCCTTCTTGTCGTAGGGCACCTGGCCCGCGACGAACACGAGGGTCTGGGCGCCGCTCACCCGGATCGCCTGACTGTACGTCGGCGGGTCGTACACGCTCTTCGCCGCGATCTTCTCGATCTTCGCCATGGGATCTCCCTTCGTCGTCGGATGCGCGCTAGAGTAGCGGATCGTCAGGGCGTCTCCTCGCGTGGCGCCGCCGGGGGCCGGGGGGCGCCGCCCGGGGCCGGCGACCAGTCCACGGGCGCGATGTCGTGCATGTCCGGCTCGAGCTGGAGCGTGTCGGCGATCTTCGTGTAGCTCGAGAACATCTGGGTCACGCCGAGGATCTCCATGACCCCGCGGGCGCCCACGCCGCAGCGCCGCATCTCGGCCAGATGGAACTCCGTGCCGAAGGCCGACCGCGTGGTCACCGAGACCGCGAACGCGAGCCCCTCCTTAAACCGGCGCGTGAGGCGGCCGTCGGCGAAGGCCCGGCGGGTCGCGGCCCAGACCTCGGCCAGATAGCCCGCGTCGCCGGCGAGCCGCAGGAACGGCAGGGGCACCGCGCGGCTGTAGAAGGCGCGGATCTCGGCGTAGACCGCCTCGGCGTCGGCGCTCGTCTCGGCGCTCTCGAGCGAGCCGAGCGGCGAGTCGGCGACGACGTTCAGCGCGTTCGTGATCCCGACCAGGAGCGCGGCCTCGTACCAGAGCGCGTCGCTCGTCAGTCCCTGCAGCTTCCCGGCCGCAGTGTGGCCGTGCACTCAGTAGGCGCAGGCGTTGACGCCGCTCACGACCGTCGCGACCATCTCCTTGTCGGCGCGGCTCCATTCACCGGGCGCCATCGCGCGCTTCATCGCGCGCCCGTGCGGCCCGCCGAACTCCGGGTCCCACGCCATCACGCGGCTCATCGCCGACGGCTGCTTGAAGTCGTGGTTGAACCACGCCTTCGACAGCTCGAAGAGCTTCTGCGCGGCCGCGGGGTACTCCGACGCCTGCCTGAGCCTGACCGTCGCCATGTCCACACCTCCTTCGACTCGCACCGCGGGTGGCCTGAGCCAGGCGCGCGTCGCACCGGTCGACGTGGGGGGCCCCGACATGGCCCCCCACACCCCCCACGCTCGGAGCGCCCCGGGAAACCCGTGGCGCTCCTCGACCACCCGCGCCTCGCACCGGTCGACGTGGGGGGCCCCGACATGGCCCCCCACACCCCCCACGCTCGGAGCGCCCCGGGAAACCCGTGGCGCTCCTCGACCACCCGCGCGTCGCTCATTCACGCGTGCAGGATGTAGCGGCCCGGCCAGCCGGCGACCTCGCAGCCGGCGCGGAGCGCCTTGGTCGCGTCGAGCCGGCTCACCGCGCGCTCCACCTCTTCTGGGCGGAGTGAGAACAGGCGCGCGAGGATGCGCTCGGTCGTGTAGACGGCGCCCCGCACGTAGCGCTCGATCACCCGCTCGACCGCGATCTCCCTCCGCATCCTGCGGCCCTCCGCCGTCGCCTCCGGCAGCCACGCCTCGAGCAGGTCCCAGCGGTACGAGAACGTCGGCTCGTACCGCTCCTCGGTCTTCACCACCCAGAGCCCCTGCTGCAGCTCGGCCATCGCGCGCTCGAACTCGCGGGTCTTCGACGGCTCCAGCATGAACGTGTTCGCGCGGAGCCCGCGCGTGTACTGCGGATGCTCGCGCGCGAGCGCGTCCATGAGCCGCCGCGCCGTGTGTGACAGGCGCCCGGCCGCGTACTCCTCCCGGTAGTCACGCGCGCGCTGCCGGCCCCGCGCGAGCGCGTAGAAGGCCGGGAACACGTCGAGCGCCACGAGGACCGGCCGGCTCCGGAGGAGCTTGCCGTAGTAGACGAGCTTCTTCGCCGGCAGCGAATCCTTGAGCTCCCACGTGAGCCCGATGCCCATGTCGTGGTGCGAGCGCCGCGGCCAGCGCGGGCTCTCGCGGCCGACCACCGCCTCCCAGAGGCACGCCACGCCCTCCGGGAAGCGGTAGAAGGTCGAGCACACGGCGACCTCCTCCACGAACGCGAGCGCCGCGCGCTCGCTCCGCAGCCGCAGCGCGGGGAGCCGCCGGAACGCGCGGCCGCGCCGGCGCTGCAGGATCTCGGCGGTCACGTCAGCCGTGCCGACCCGTGCCAGAGGCACCTCCTCTTGGAGGCGGAGTGTACGTCAGACCGGACGCTCGAAACAGTACTCGCGGGTCTGGTTCGGGTCGTTCGGCAGCGTGCGCTCGCCGGTCTGGCGGAAGTCGATGCGCCGGTACAGGCGGTGCGCCTGCTCGAAGCGCGTGTCCGACCAGAGGACGAGGCGCGCGACGGCGCTCATGCGACACCACGCGAGGACCTCCTCGACCAGCCCCCGGCCCGTGCCCCGTCCGCGCAGGGGGGCGTCGAGGTACAGCCGGTGGAGCTCGGCGGTCGTGCCGTCGAGGCGCTCGACGCCCACCGAGCCGACGATCGAGCCCGCCTGTCGCACGACGAAGAAGGCGCCGCGCGGAGGCTCGTAGTGGCGCTCGAACGCCAGGAGGTCCGGAACTTCCACGGGCGGATCGAACACGAAGCCATACTCGGCGTACACGCGGCCGATGAGGGCGATCACGCCCGGCACGTCCGCGCGGTCGGCCGGCGCGATGACGGGTCCCGCCCCGGTCAACGCGGGCTCAGCGCGGACGGTCGGACATCTTGACGGAGAGCACACGCAGCCGATCGAGCGTGCCCGGCGAGAGGAGCGCGGCGAATCCTGCCGGATCGGACTGCGCTCGGTCGAGAGTCTCGTTCATCCTCGCGACGTCGCCGTCCGAATTTCGCACGAGGTCCTTGAAGATCTCGGCGACGAGCTCGTAGAACTCCTGCGTGAGCTGCGGGGAAGCGCCCGCCAGTCCCTGGACCTGCGTGTCGACGCCGACCGCCTGCGGCCTGGCCGCGATCGCCGCCTCGCGTAGCGCCGGGTCGCGCAGCATCCGGAGCGTCGCGCCGAGCGCCTCACCGCTGGCCGGGTCGAGCGTCTGCGCGGCGAGCGGCGCCGCCGACAGGAGAAGGACGAGGGCCGGCACCAGGCGGGAGTCCATGCGACTTATTGACCATCTTTCGAGCTGTGTTGTAAAGTGCGCCGCATGAAAAAGACGCCGAAGCGGAAGGCCGCGCCCCGGAAGAAGACCGTCGCGAAGAAGCCCGCGGCCAGGAAGCAAGGGCCGGTGACCTACGAGCCCAAGCCGCTCGTGACCACCGGCAGGGCGCCGTTCCGCTACCCGCCCCAGTAACCTGAACAGGCTCCTCCCGCACCTCCTCCCCGGCGGCCTCCTGCTGGTGGGCGTCGCCGTGGCGCGGCACTCCACCTCGTTCATGGAGTCGGCCGCCCCGCTGGTGCCCGCCGCAGCCTGGGTGGTGTTCGGCGCGGGCGCGCTCCTCGGCTGGCGCTTCCGCCGGAGCGAGCTCGTCCTGGCCCTCGTCATCCTCTTCGCGGCCGAGCGCGCGCTCTTCGTGTACGCCCCCGCGAGCGGCGGCGGCGCGGCGCGCACGGTCTTCACCGCGCTGGCGCTCCTGGTCCCGCTCGACCTGGCCGCGCTCGCCTGGCTGACCCAGCGCGGGATCGGCGTGTGGGTGGTCGCCGCGCTGGCGACGGAGCCGCTGGCGGTCGTGCTATTCCTGCGCCCGGAGCTCGCGGACGTCGGCACGGCGCTCGACGGCGGCCGCCTCGGCGGGCTGGGCGCCGCGTGGCTGCCGCTCTCGCCGCCGGTGCTCCTCACCTTCGCCCTCGCGATCGCCGCGACGGTGGGGCGCTTCCTCCTGCGCCGGACCATCATCCAGTCGAGCTTCGTCTGGGCGGTGGCGGCGACGTGCCTCGCCTTCGCCGCGGGCGGCGGCGGGCCGGCGGCGAGCCTCTCCCTCGCCGCGGCCGGCCTCGTCCTCGTCGTGTCGCTCGTCGAGACCTCGCACCGGATGGCCTACGAGGACGAGCTCACCGGCCTCCCCGGGCGCCGCGCGCTCGACGAAGCGCTCGGGCGGCTCGGCGGCCAGTACGCGATCGCCATGGTGGATATCGACCACTTCAAGCGCTTCAACGACGAGCACGGCCACGACGTCGGCGACCAGCTGCTGCGGAAGATCGGGGTCGCGCTGGAAATGGTGGGCGGCGGCGGACGCGCCTACCGTTACGGCGGCGAGGAGTTCGCCGTGCTCTTCCCGGCAAGCACGGTCGCGGAGGCGCTCCCGCACCTCGAGGCGGTCCGGAGGGCGATCGAGCACTCGCACTTCACGCTGCGCGGTCGCATCCGTCCGGCGACGAAGCCGAAGCGGCCGGTGCCGGTCTCGGGGCGCCGACGCCTCGCCGTCACGGTCAGCATCGGCGTCGCCGGGCCGCACGGGGGCACCGCCACGCCCGAGGGCGTGATCCGGGCCGCCGACGAGACCCTCTATCGCGCGAAAGGCGCCGGGCGGAACCGCACCTACGCCGCCGGGTAGAGGCGTCGGTCGACGCCCGGCGACGACCCACCCGCGGGCCGGTCGTCGCGCGTCACGCCTTGACTGGCGCACCCGGCTTTGCGAAGCTCGACATCCAATCCCGCAGCCGAAAGGACGCGTGTGCGCGCATCGTACCTTGCCGCCCTCAGCCTCCTCCCCGCCCTCGTCGTGGGCCACGCCCCCGCGGGCGCCGAGGTGCGGGTGTTCGTCACCAACGAGAAATCGGACGACGTCACCGTGATCGACGCGTCGACCCGCAAGGTCGTCGCGACGATCCCGGTCGGCAAGCGCCCGCGCGGCGTGGCGGTGAGCCCCGACGGGCGCCGCGTCTACGTCTCCAACAGCAACTCGGACACCGTCAGCATCATCGATGCCCGGTCGCTGACGGTGCTGCGCAGCGTGGCGGCGGGCCTCGATCCAGAGGGACTGACCTTCGGCAAGGCGGGCACCGCGCTCTACGTGGTCAACGAGAACGAGCTGTCGGTCACCGTCCTCGACGCCACCTCGCTGGCGGTCACGCGGAAGATCGCGGTCGGCAAGGAGCCCGAGACGGCGGTGGCGTCGCCGGATGGGCGATGGATCGCGGTGTCCAACGAGACGTCCGACGACGTCCACCTCATCGACTCGGCGAGCGACACCGTCGTCAAGCGGATCCCCGTGCCGAAGAACCCGCGCGGCATGCGGTTCACGGCGGACTCGCGGCACCTCTGGGTGGCGAGCGAGCAGGCGCACGAGGTCTCCGTGATCGACATGACGCAGATGGCGGTCGTGCGGTCGGCGCCGACCGGCGGCGCTCGTCCCGTCGACGTCATGCTGACGCCGGACGGCTCACGCGCGTACGTGTCGCACGGCCAGTCCGGCGACGTCCGGGTGCTGGACACGACCTCGCTGAGCCTGCTCGCGACGATCCCGACCGGGCCGCGGACCTGGTGGATGGCCCTCGCGCCGGACGGCAGGTTCCTCTACGCGACGGTCGGACGGGCGGGCGAGGTCGCGGTGATTGACACGCAGTCGAACGCGGTCGTGGCGCGCATTCCCTGCGGCACGCTCCCGTGGGGAGTCGCGATCGCCGACGTTCACTGACGCGGGCGGACGTCCCTCAGACCAGGACCCGGAACCACCGGCCCCCCCGGTCGCCGCGCCACGCCAGGATCCAGCCGTCGATGCCCCAGGCCCGGCCCGCGCGGGCGAAGAGAAAGATGAGCATCGACGTCACGAGGAGCACGTGGAAGCCCTGCTGCCCGAAGGTCATCCACTGGGTCGCCAGGCCGTAGTTGAGGCAGAGGACGAGCCCGACGAGCGCCGAGAGGCCGGTCAACAGGCCCAGGATCAGCCCGATCCCCACGGCCGCCTCGCCGTACGCCTGGAGCGTCGCGAAGACCCGGCTGTTCGGCGTGACGGTTCCTTCCAGGAAGTCCTTGTACCAGGCGACGGGGTTGCCGGCGGCGAACTCGGCGACCCGCTTGGGATGAAAGCCCAGAAAACGCGGCGAGACCGCGGGGTACGGCACGATCTCCCAGAGCCACTCGATCCCGAGCTTCGTCCAAACCGCCTTCACGAACCACGCGCCGACGACAATGCGCAGCACGGCGATCCACGTTTGGGGTGCGATCATGGGCGCCACTACAATACGCCGCCGCGGTCCTTGTCAACTTCTCCCGCGCGCCGGACGCCGGGGCCGACGGGCGCTAGCTGAGGCCCCAGGCAAACACCCGGGTCGGCGCCACCTCGACCACGACAGAGTCGGACGGGTCGAGCGCCGCCTCGCGCGCGTACTGCGGATACTTCCGGTAGAGCCGCGCGCGGATCTTCCTGAACCTCGGCCCCCGCGCGATCAGCCTCGCCTTGCCCTGGACCATCACGCCCTTGAGGTGCGCCCAGTCCTCCGCGTAGAGGTCCACCGTCAGCGCCAGACGCGGGTTCTCGGCGAGGTTCAGCGCCTTCCGGCCGTCGTTCGCCGAGGCGAAGTAGATCTTGCCGTCCGCCACGACCTGGCACACGGGCACGAGGTGCGGCATCCCGCGGGCCCCGACGGTGGCGACACGGCAGACGCGCTCGCGGTCGATCAGTCGGGCGACCTTCTTCGTCATCCGCATCGGCGTGGCTCCTTTTTGACCAGGCGCGCGTCGCTCATTCCTCACGTGGATCGACCGCCGAACCTCAGGATCGCGTCGATCACCGCCGCCGGCTGCTCCTCGGGGATGAAGTGCCCCGAGTCCGACACCGCGTGGCCCTCGACACTGGCCGCGCACCGCGCCCTCCAGATGGAGAGCATGTCGGCGGCCTGCGCCGTCCGCCCCGCGCCCCAGAGGACGAGCGTCGGCACGCCGATCTTCTTGTCGCGGTCGGCGCCGTCATGCTCGAGGTCCACCGTCGCGCCCGCGCGGTAGTCCTCGAAGCCCGCGCGCATCGCGCCGGGCTGGCGGAAGCATCGGACATATTCCTGGACCGCCTCCTCCTCGATCGCGGCCGGATTCAGCGCCCACGCCCGGTACATGTACCGGAGGTAGACGTCCTCGCGCCCGGCCGTGAGCGCCTCCGGCAGGTCCGGCACCTGGTGGAAGAGCCAGTGCCAGCGCGCGCGGGCGCTCGTCTGGTCCATCCCCGCGAACACGTCGTAGGTCGGCGCGATGTCGAGCAGCACCAG
>QHSZ01000154.1 GCA_003220595.1 Candidatus Rokuibacteriota bacterium
TGATCGGACTTTGGGTCTGGACGAACCAGCCCTCGCCGAACGCCCGCTCGACCGCCTTCTCCACGAGCAACACCGCCGTCCTGTGCGGGCTGGTCTGCGGCTCCTTCATGAGCAGGAGCCCGTCGAGCAGCTCGATCGGCTCGTCCTCGTCGAGGAAGCTCTCGTCGATCAGCCGCGCGTACTCGTGGCGGGTCCAGCGATGTAGGACGGGCCGCTCCGC
>QHSZ01000155.1 GCA_003220595.1 Candidatus Rokuibacteriota bacterium
CGTGACTCCGGCGGAGGCGTCGAACTCCTCGTGGCGGGCGTAACGCCACCCGAACGGCGCTGCGGAATCCGCGGCCGGCTCCCGGTACACCTCCAGGACGCGGTCGACCAGATTGAGGATCCAATAATCCGGCAGGCCGGCCCGGGCGTAGAGACTGCCCTTGTGGTGCCGATCGACGGCCAGGCTCGACTCCGACACCTCGACGGTGAGGACCGGACGCGAGGGATGCGCGCGGCTGTAGTCCTCCGGGCTCCCCGGAACGATCGCGATGTCGGGCTCGGGCTCGGAGTCGTCGTCGAGCCCGATGGGCCCCTGCGTCCGCGCGTGCCACCCGGGCCCGAACGCCGCCTCCAGCGCCTTCGCGGTCTTCACGATCGCCGTGTAGTGCGCGACACCTTGTGGCTCGGCGACCATGAGCTCGCCGCCGATCAGCTCGATGGGCTCGCCCGGCTGGAACACGCCCAGGTCGATGAGCCGCTCGTACTCGGCCCGGCTGAACCGTCGGGTCTTGGAGCCGTAGCTCGCCATCACGCGCATGCTATCGGCTGCCCACGGGCTGGTCAATGTCATCGGTTGGATACACCACCAGTGCAACGCGCCCGGCGCTAGCGTGTTACGCTCCGA
This sequence comes from Candidatus Rokuibacteriota bacterium, assembly GCA_003220595.1. GTDB lineage: Bacteria > Methylomirabilota > Methylomirabilia > Rokubacteriales > CSP1-6 > AR19. The sequence continues at coordinate 625 of QHSZ01000155.1, forward strand.
GCCCATGGAGCGCTCATTCCCGATCGTCAGGCGCCCCGCCCCGGGGACGCGCACGCCGGTGCTGGTGAGCGTGCCCCACTACGGCACCGAGCCCCTGCCCCACATCACCCGTGACGACTACCGCGAGCCGTGGTTCGAGACCTTCGCCTACGGCTTCGCCGACACCTTCGTGGGCGATCTCTACGCCGATCTCTTTACGGACGGGGCCACCGTGCTGGCGACGCCGTTTTCGCGCATGTTCGTCGACGTCAATCGCCGCCGCGACGACTTCGAGCACTCGGACGGCGAGGTGCGCTCCACGCGCGGGGTGGTGCGCACCCACACCATGCGCGACGCGCCCATCTTCGCGCGGCCGCTGTCGCTCGCCGACCTCGAGGAGCGATTGCGGGCGCTGTACGATCCCTACTACTCGGCGCTGGAGCGCCTGCTCGCGGAGCTCTGTCAGGCCTACGGGGCAGCACTGCTCCTCGACGGCCACACCGGGAGCCCGCGGCGGATGAAGGACCACCAGGTGATCATCGGCACGCGCCACGCTGCGACGTGCGCGCCTGAGCTCGCGGCGACGGCGGCCGCCATCTTCACGCGCCACGGCTTCGAGGTGCACCAGAACGTCAGCGGCTACACCGGGGGTAACATCGTGGCGACCTATGGCCAGCCCGAGAGCCGGCGGGTCCACGCGCTCCAGCTGGAGATCAACGCGTCCTTGCTGACGACCACGACCGGCGAGGAGCTGATCGCCCAGGTGAAGCGCGGGGAGAGGCCCGAGAAGGCGGAGGCGAGCATCGCCCGCATTCGCCGCTGCCTCGGCGAAGTGGTGGCGGCCCTGCCGCCGGTCCTCGCGAGCGTGCACGCGTCATGACCGAGACCGACAAGCGGAATCTCGTCGCGCAGTGGGCGTTCGACACGCGGCCGGTGCTGCTGCGCTTCCACCTCTGGCTGGAGGACGTCGAGGTCGAGCGCTCGCAGGCCGAGCCGGTCTCCGCGCACACCTTCGCGCCGCGCGGCATCGCTCGCTGTCTCGCCATGACCTCCGCCGCGACCGCGCTGGGCACGCGCCTCTTCGGCCAGTACGGCGCGGGCGCCGGCCGGGACAAGACAACCTATAACCAGGTCAAGAAGGCGGCCGACGCCGTCAGCGCCTACGTGATGAGTGAGGGGCTCTGGCACCTCACGCGGACGCTGCCGGAGAATCACGCGCTGATGGTCTGCCTCGGCGAGGGCCTGATGCCCAAGGCCGGCGAGACGCCCGAGATGGGCGCGAACCCGATGCTCGGCTTCGGCCGTGTCTACGCCCGGCCCGAGGTCGCCCGCACCGTCGACCGCCGCGTGCGCCGCCTGCTCAACGAACCCGGGCACACGTTCGAGCAGTTCCACGAATGGCTCCAGACGCGCGGCATCACGCTCTGGGGCGCGGCCGTCGACACGCTCGAGAACACCTCACGCTTCGCCGAGGGCAAGCCCACCGGGCCGATGGCGGTCTTCCACCTCTTCGACTCGCCGCTCCGGCTGTCGCGCCCGTACGAGTCGTACATGGGCTGCCTGACCGTGCCCGCGCGCGTCGCCGAGGCGGCCGAGAGCGCCTCGGTGCTGCTCGACTACCGCACGCCCCGCAAGCAGGTGGCCGAGGCGATCGAGGCGGCGTATCCCGGCATCCGCCGCGAGCACGTGCACGTGTGGACGCTGCGCGGCACGACGCGCGTGGGCCGCCTGGGACGGCTCTGGGAGGAGTGGGAAAAGCTCGGCGTCCACCTGGTCGACGACGGCTGGAAGGCGCCCTCCGGCCTCTCCGTGTTCACCGACTCGGGGACGTACGCGCCCACCTTCCTCGTCGGGAGCTGGCGGGATGCGGCGCAGGCCACCCACGTCTTCCTCTGCGACGGCTATGCGGCGACCGCCGAGGCCATGCAGGCGGCGAGCCTCTCCGACGTCCTCGACGTCCACGCCACCATGACGATGTTCTCGCCCTCCTTCGCCCTGCCGTGCGACGTCGAGGGCCGCCTGATGCAGCTCGACCCATCCGCGCCCGACTTCGCCGAGCGGTTGGGCGCGCTGATCGGTGTCCGCGAGGTCGAAGCGGGCCGAGTCCGGACGTACGCGGAGGCCATTCGCGAGGCGGCGGCCTCCAACATGCCGCTCGGCAAGCCGGCGCTGCAGGCCGACGACTTCCTGCCGGAGAAGGACTGGCGCGTGGTCGCGAGCGTCGGCTACATGTGCGACGACCCCTACACCGGCGCCCCCGGGGTCACGCAGGTGGCCGACGGCGTCTACCGCGTCACCACGCGGCTCGCGACGCGCAAGGTCTCGAGCCGGATCACCTTCACCCTGCGCCTCATGGAGCCGTTCGAGACGACGCGCCAGGTGTTCAGCCCGCTGCTCGTGCGGTTTCTCTCGGGCGTCGAGCACACCACGCGACCCGTCAAGATCTCCGACTCGGGGCGGATCCGCAACGAGCTCCAGACGATGCTCCCGCAGGCGCTCGAGCACCACGGCGAGCGCATCCGCGTGCACTTCGAGCGGATCACCGAGATGGTGATGCCGCGCGAGAAGCAGGTGGCGATCCGGAAGGTGCTCGAGTGGTACAAGGCCAATCACCCGGTGTGGTTCGAGTGGCTGGAGGTCGTCTGACATCATGAAGATCCGTATCGGCGTGGGGACCGCGGGCGGTGCGTCCACGCCCGACGCGCTGGCCGAGCTGGTCACGGGACTCGACGCGCTGGGGTTCGACTCCCTCTGGCTCTCGGAAGTGCTGACCGGCCCCGTGCTCGACCCTCTTGTTGGCCTCGCCTGGGCGGCCGCGAGCAATCCGCGGGTGAAGCTCGGGACCACGATGCTGCTGCCAGGACGCAACGTGCTGCGCCTCGCCAAGCAGCTCGCGAGCCTCGACGTGCTGTGCCGGGGACGGCTGCTGGTGACGCTGGTCCCCGGCCTCACCTACGCGCCGGAGCGCGAGGCCATCGGCGTCGAGCCCAAGCGCCGCGGCGCGCTCATCGACGAGGCGCTTCCGCTGTTGCGGCGCCTCTGGGTGGGCGAGACGGTGAGCCACGAGGGCGCGGCCGGCAGCTTCCGTGACGTGAAGCTCTCGCCCCTGCCCGTGCAGCAGCCACTCGAGGTGTGGCTGGGCGGCACGGCCCCCGCCGCGCTCGAGCGCTGCGGCCGCCTGTCGGACGGGTGGCTGCCTTCCCTGTGCACGCCCGAAGAGGCGGCGGCAGGGCGCGTCGTGATCGAAGAGGCCGCGGCCACGGCCGGGCGCTCGATCAGCGGCGAGCACTTCGGCATGAGCATCGGCTACGCCAGCGTGCCCATCGACCCGGCCACCGCACGCCTGATGACCGCCCGGCGTCCTCGATCGCTCGAGCTCACACCGGTCGGGCTGCCGGCCTTGCGAAAGCTCCTCGAGCGCTTCATCGCCGTCGGCTTCTCGAAGTTCGTCGTGCGCCCGGTCGTCCCGCCCGCGTCCTGGCGCGCCGAGCTCGAGGCCCTGTCGGCGGCGGTGGGCGACCTCCAGACCTGAACCCTCAGCGACAGGGGGCCAGCCATGACGACCACGCGCAGGAAATTCCTCCAGACCACCGGCGCTCTCGCCGGGCTCGCGTTCGTGGGGTGCGAGCTGATGGCCGCCGCGCCGGCGCGGGCGCAAACGCGCCGCCGCGAGGTGGTGGTGGGCGGCAAGCGCGTGAAGACCGTCGACGTGCACGCGCATTGCGCCGTGCCCGAGGCCCTGGCGCTGATGAAGCTGAAGCTCGGCGGACCGTTGTACCGACCGGACTTGGACATGGCCACCGCGGTGGCGGCGCGCCTTCGCGCGATGGACGAGCAGGGCATCGACGTCGAGGCGCTCAGCATCAACCCGAACTGGTACGAGGCCGATCGCGATCTGGCGAAGCAGGTCATCCAGATCCAGAACGAGAAGCTCGCCGAGGCGTGCGCCGCGAATCCCGAGCGCTTCGTGGCCTTCGCGACGGTGGCGCTGCAGCACCCCGACCTCGCCGCCGAGCAGCTCGAGGAGGGCGTCAAGAAGTACGGGCTGCGCGGCGCCGGGATCGGCGGCAGCGTCAACGGCGTGGAGCTCAGCGATCCGAAGTTCCACCCGTTCTGGGCCAAGGCCGAGCAGCTCGGCGTGGTCGTCTTCATCCACCCGCAGGGCACCGGCGCCCCGACCGACCTTCAGCACCGGCTCAAGGGCAACGGCTACTTGGACAACGTCATCGGCAATCCGCTCGAGACCACCATCGCGCTCTCGCACCTGATCTTCGAGGGCACGCTCGACAAGTTCCCCGGTCTCAAGATCTGCGCGGCGCACGCCGGCGGCTTCCTGCCGTCCTACGCGGGCCGCTCCGATCACGGGTGCTTCACCCGGCCCGACCGCTGCGCCGGAGGGCCCTACGGGACGATCAAGAAGAAGCCGTCCGAGTATCTCAAGCAGATGTACTACGACACGATGGTGTTCACGCCCGAAGGGGTGCGCCACCTCACCGCCGAGGTGGGCGCGAGTCAGCTCCTGGTGGGCTCGGACTATCCGTATCCGTGGACGAAGACCGCCGTGGATCTCATCCTCAACACTCCCGGGGTGAGCGACACCGACAAGGTGGCCATGCTCGGCGGGACGGCGATGAAGCTGCTCGGGATCAAGACGTAGGGATGGCGGCGCGGCGCGGCGCCCTGCTGGTGGCCTGCGCCGCGGTCTGCTGGAGCAGCGGTGGGCTCGTCGCTCGCCTCGTCACCACCAGCCCCTGGACGACCAGCCTCTGGCGCGGCCTCTTCGCCTCGCTCTTCCTGACCGTGGTGCTGCGGGTGGTCCGGCGCCGCGGGATCTTCGCGCTGTGGCGCGACGGGGGGCGGCCGGTCCTCATCGTGGCCGTGTGCATGGCGACGGCCTCGACGTGCTTCATCTTCTCACTCGCGCACACGTCGGTGGCCAACACGCTCATCCTCATGTCCACGGGGCCCTACGTGGCCGGGCTGCTGGCCTTCATCCTCCTCGGCGAGCGCGTCGCGCGGCGCACGTGGCTGACGATGGGGGTCGTGCTCGTGGGAGCCAGCGTCATGGTGTCCGACTCCTACCGTCGCGGCGCGATCGTCGGCGACCTGCTCGCGATCGTCATGGCGTCGAGCTTCGCGATCGCCACCGTGCTCATCCGCCGGCACCCCGAGATCCAGATGGCGCCGGCGGCGGCGCTGGCGACGGCGCTCACGGCGCTGGTGGCGCTGCCGATGGCCGACCCGCTCGGGACCGCGCCGCGCGACCTCGCCCTGCTGGCGTTCTTCGGCGTGGGCCAATTCGGCGCGGGCTTCCTGCTCTTCACGGCCGGCGCGCGATTGATTCCCGCCGCGGAGAGCTCGCTGATCGGCATGCTAGAAACCGTGCTGGGGCCGCTGTGGGTCTGGCTCGTGCTGAGCGAGCGGCCCGGCGCGGCGTCGCTGGCGGGCGGCGCCCTCATCCTGGCGGCGCTCCTGGCCAACACCGTGGTCGACCTTCTCGCGTCGGGGGAGTAGCTTCACCCCCGCATCGCCTTCGCGTAGGCGTCGAGCCGCGGCAGCACGGCGTCGCGGGCCTCCGACGGCAGGCCGAAGATCGCCCGCGCGACGCCCGCCTTCTCCAGCGCGTTCAGCACGGCGCGGTCGGGCGGCGCGAAGAAGATGGACACCGGCACCGATTTCGGATCGCGCCCGGCCTTCTGCAGCCGCTCGCGCAGCTCGGGGATCCGCGGCACCGGATTCTGCTTCAGGCGCATGATCGGCATCCAGCCGTCGCCGAACTCCACGACGCGGTCGAACGTGGTCGGCCCGTCGCCGCCGACGATGATCGGCGGGTGCGGCTTCTGCAGCGGCTTGGGGTCGGCCCAGATCTTGTCGAAGTTCACGAACTCGCCGTGGAATTCCGCCTCACGCTTGGTCCAGATCTCCTTCATGGCGAGCACGCGCTCGCGGAACAGGCGCCAGCGGGTCTTGAAGGCGGTGCCGTGGTCTTCCATCTCCTCGGCGTTCCAGCCCCCGCCGATGCCGAACAGGAAGCGGCCGCCCGACAGCCGGTCGAGGGTGGCGACCTCCTTGGCCGTCGTGATCGGATCGCGCTCGACGACCAGGCAGATGCCGGTGCCGAGCTTGAGGCGCCGCGTGGCCGCGGCCGCCGCCATGAGTGCGATGAAGGGATCGTAGGACGACCAGTAGTCCCTGGGGAGGTCGCCCCCGCCGGGCCAGGGGCTCCGGCGACTCGCGGGAATGTGCGTGTGCTCGGGGAACCACACCGACTCGAAGCCGCGCTCCTCGAGCGCCCGCGCCAGCTCGTCCGGGGGGATCGCATACTCGGTGGCGAACATCACGACGCCGTAGTCCATGGGGGTCTCCTCGTGTCGGCTATCGGGCCAGCCGGACCATTCGCAGCTCGCCCTTGACCAGGTCGGGCACGACGACCAGGAGCCCTCCGGCCTCGGGCACGACGCAGAAATCGGCCGGGCCCTTGAACCCCGACGCCAGGGGCTCCATGCCTTTGGCCGAGCTCCACCTGAAGAGCGTTCCCGATTTCCAGTCCGTGGAGAGCAGGGTGCCATCGTCCATCTGATAGAGGCCGTCCAGCTGGCCGAGGTCCTTGGACACCGCCTTGATCTCTCCGCCGGCGGTCAGGGCGTAGATGCCGCGCGGCTGCTCGGCCGACATGAAGCCGGCCATCAGGAGCGAGCCGTCTCGGGCCGGATAGAGACCGTTGGGGTTGACCGACTTGCCAGAGAAGACGAGCGTAACCTTGGGCGCGTCCTTCGTCTCGAGGAAATCAGCCGGCTCCACCCGGTAGAGCTGGTCGGCCCGGTTATCGCTGACGAACAGGACGTTCGCCCTGACCGTCAGGTCGTTGGCGAACGTCGCGGGCAGATCCACCTTCTTGCCTCGACGGGTCTTCAGATCGAACACCCAGACGACGTCGATGTCGGTGACCCACAACCGACGGCCTTCGACCCACATGCCCTTCGGCTTGTTCAGGGTCGCGCCCGGGGCGGGCAGGAACCGCTCCTCCAGCACCTTCCCCTCCAGCGACACCCTGGCGATCCTGCCCTTGCCATCCTTCAGCGCCGGCTTGAGCTCGGAACCGAACTGGCCGACGTACAGGACCTTTGCCCGCGGGTCGTAGGCGACGGATTCGGGAAACGCGAACCCCGCCACCGTCCGCTCGGAGACCACGCGGATCGGCTTCACGCCCTGGGCGGACACACCTGGAGTCGTCCCTGCTTGCACGATGGCCAACGACGTCGAAAGCGCCAGAGCCATCGACACGCGCCTACGCATCACGCCCTCCTCATGTTGTCGGCGAGGCCGAGCGCCCGGCGATACTCGGCGCCCGGGCCGAGGGTAGCAGATGCGACAGCCGTGCACCCGGCGTATCGCTCCGAATGCGTTGACGGTCCTGGACCGTCCCGTTATCCTGGCGGCCATGGTGTCTGTGGTCGAGCCGTATGTGAAGACCCGGCGCTGGCGGCGCGTCGAGTACGAACGTCTCGTCGATCTCGGCATCTTCGTGGGCGAGCGCCTCGAGCTGCTCGACGGCGTGCTCGTGGTGCGGGAGCCTCAGGGCAGCCCCCACGCTGCGATCGTCGGCCACGTTGGGCAGGTTCTCACGTCGGCCTTCGGCGCCGCGTGGCATGCGCGCCTGCACGCCCCGATCGCCCTCGACGAGGACTCCGAGCCCGAGCCCGACGTGGCGATCGTCGCGGGCAAAGCTCTCGACTACCTCGACGGGCACCCCTCCTCCGCCGCCCTCGTCGTGGAGATCGCCGACTCGAGCTTGAGGCTCGACCGCCGCTTCAAGAGCGGCCTCTACGCGCGGGCGGGCCTCCCCGAATACTGGATCGTCAACCTCGTCGACGGTGCGCTCGAGGTGCATCGCGCGCCACACGCCGCTGCCGATGCCGCGTACGGCTGGGTCTATCGGTCCGTCGACATCCTGCGTCCGCCCGCGACGCTCACGCCGCTCGGCGCCCCTGGCGCGCGCATCGCCGTCGCCGACCTGCTCCCCTGAGCGGCCCACCGCCCAGGCGGCCGTCAGGGACCCCCGATGATCCTCGCGGCCTCGCCGGTGAGCCGCACGATGTGGAGCCCTGTGTTCGCCCGATCGGCGAGGTAAACGAACCCGCGCTCGTCCGTCTCGACGTTGTTGGTCTGGATCGCCACCTTGCAGCTCCGTGTCCCGTTCGTCACGCAGCGCTCGGCGGTCCTCGCCGTCGTCGCCGGAATGTAGAACGCGGCCTCACGCGGCGCGTAGGGATTGCGGACGTCCACGGCTCGCACGCCCGCGTTGAAGTAGGCGATGAACACGAGCTTCTTGTAGAAGATCGGCGCGAACGATTCGTTGCTCGAGTGAGGGCCGAAGCGGCCGCCCCGGCGGCAGAAACCGCCCGCAGACTCGGGGACCTGGAAGGTGGCTACCGAGAACGGCCGGGTCTCGGTGGTGATGTCGACCACGAACGTGGCGTGCCGGGACTCGCGGCACTCGTTGGCGGTGGCCTCGGACACGAGGACGACGACGTCGCGCACACGGTCCTTGGTGTTGGCCGCCCAGTCGGCGATCGTCACGCCCAGCACCGGGAACGCGGTGTGGCCACCCCAGTTGGGCGACATGTGGAGCCGGCTGATCTCGGGAGAGTTGAGATTCGCCGCGGTGGGCTCCTTCGGACCGGTGAGGAGCTTCTGCCGGTCGACGATCTGGAGCACGCCGTCGTTGCTCGTGCCGTACGCGACGTACACGCGGTTGCCGAGGACGATCGGCCCATGGGCGCCCTGGGCGACGGCGACGGGGCCGGTCGACCCGGGCTCCTGGCTGGCCAGCCCGAAGTCGCGGATGAAGACGGGCTTCGCCGGGTCGCTGAGGTCGTAGATCTTCGTCATGCGCCCCGTGCGCCAGCCCGACGGGCCGAGCTGCAGCGGATCCGCCTTGGCGAGGTCGCCCGAGATCAGGTAGGCGATCCCGGTGTCGCACTCCCACCAGTTCTTGTGCGTCGAGGTCAGCCCGGACACCACCGTGCTCACCTTCTGCGGCTTCGCTGGATCGGTCACGTCCCACACCTCGTGGCCCGAGTTGGGAGCCGAGTTACCGTGCGTCCGCAGCAGGTACGTCTTGTCCCGCCGGTCGCACACGCGCGCCATCTGTGCGCCGCCCTGCTCGGGGCCGCCGGGCATTCCTGGGATGTGGGCGAGGTAGCGCGGCCGCGCGGGGTCGGTGACGTCGACGATCGACGTCCCGTTGTCCTCGTCCGCGCCGGTGAGCGGGTTGCGTGCGCGCCCGCCGTGATGGCCAACGTAGGCGATGAACCGTCCACGCTGCTGGTGGATCGTCGGCTGATAGGCCGATCGACCCTGCAGGTCGTCGTGGCCGACCAGCTCCATGCCGTGGGCTTCGGCGCCGTGACCGGGCGCCGGCGTCTGCGAGGTCGCGGGCCCGACCGTGAGCAGCACCAGGACGAGGCCGAGGGGGATCAGCGAACGCCGTCGTCGCCGCACGTATGACTCTCCTCAGTCGAGCGTCAGCACGGCCTTGGCCGGGTAGCGCCGGTTCATGAGATCGTGCGCGACGCGGCCGATCTCTCCCCACGGCCGCTCCACGCTGACGTGCGGCGCGAGCTGTCCCGCCGCCACGAGGCCGGCGAGCCGCCGGAGGCCCACCGAGGCCGGCTCGGTCCCGAGCTCGGCGAAGATGTAGAACCCGTACAGCGTGACGCGCCCGGTGGCGAAGAACTGGCGCGCGTCGAACGTGACCTCGGCGGCGGCCGACACCCCGAGCGTGACGCACATGCCGCCACGCTCGAGGGCGGCCAGCGCCGTGCCGAGGGTGCGCCCGCCCACGGACTCGACGACGAGGTCGTGCCTGGGCGAGGGCGGGATCTCGTCGCCCACCACCACCTCGTGGGCGCCCAGCGCGCGCAGCGCCGGCGCCTGGTCCTGGCGCCGGGCGCTCGCCGTCACGCGCGCGCCGGCGAGCCGCGCGAGCTGCACCGCGAAGTCGCCGACACCGCCTGTCGCGCCCGTGACGAGCACGCGGCGGCCCAGGAGCGGCCCGCCCTTCGCGAGCGCGTAGAGCGCGGTGAGGCCGGCCACGGGGAGGGTCGCGGCCTGAGAGAAGGTCACTTTCTCCGGCAGCTCGGCCAGGGCGTGCGTGGGCACGGCCACCCGCTCCGCCCACGCGCCCTCGGGCAGGAGTCCGACGACGCGCGCGCCGACGCGCGGGCCCGAGCCGTCGGCCGCGGCGCGCTCGACCTCGCCGGCCAGGTCCCAGCCCGGGCGCCAGCCGGCTGCGGCCATGCCCGCGCGCCTCACCTCGCCGCGGTTGAGCGAGATGGCGCGCACGCGCACGAGCGCCTCGGCGCGGTCGGGGACGGGCTCGGCGACCCCGCGGATGGCGAGCCGACCCTGCGCTTCAGGACTGACGACGACGGCGTGGTTGTTAGAGCTCACGTCTTCTCGAAGTCGGTGCGCTCGTACACGGGCAACCCCTGGAGCTGGCGGCGCAGGCAGTCGAGCCCCAGCTCGACCGCGCCCAAGCGCACCCACTCGCGGCCCCCGAGGATGCGACTGCGCCGCGAGGCGGTCTCTCGCTCGGTCGCGATCGCCAGGCAGATGGTCCCGCCGAGCTCGATTCTGTCCGGCCCTTCGTCGAGATCGACCAGCACCGCGAGCGCGTGCGTGGCGCCGGTCGCCTCTCGCGCCGCGCGCGCCACGGCCTCGGCCGTCTCGCGGGTGAGCTCGCCGGCCGGGACGGCGCCCGCCAGGCCGACCGCTGCGCCGATCTCGGCGAGCGCGCGGCCCACGACGCCGCGGCGAAAGACCTTCTCCGCCCCCGGGAGGTGAGCGATGCGGGCGGCGATCTGCCCGCCCGTGAACGTCTCCACGGTCGCGAGCGACGCCTCACGCCTCGCGAGCTCCGCGAGGACGACGCCCTCGAGCGTCTGGTCGTCCTCCGCGAGGATGAAGTTTCCGAGCCGCTTGCGCACCTCGCGCTCCACCGGCCCGAGCTTCGCCCGGACGTCGTCCACGTCTCTGCCGCGCACGGTGAGCTTGGTTTCGAGCTGCGGATAGTGGGCGCGGAAGCCGAGCTTCACGCTTCCGTCCGGCACCAGCGCGTCCACGCCCGCGAGCAAGGTGTCGACGTGCGATTCACCGAGCCCGTACGAGTGGAACCGTTTCAGACGGATCGTCGTCTGGAGTCCGCTCTTCGCGAGCAGTCGCGGAATGATCTGCTCCTCGAGCATTCGCCGGAGCTCGCGCGGCACCCCCGGGGTGAAGAAGAAGCGGGCGCGGCCGATGTCGAGCGCGAAGCCGCAGGCGGTGCCGATCGGATTGTCGATCACCTCGGCGGTGACGGGCAGCATCGCCTGCTTCGTGTTGTTCGGCGGCATCACGCGGCTGCGCCGGCGGAAGAAGTCCTCCATCCGCCCGAGCCACGCGTCGTTCAGCGAGAGCTCGACGCCCGCGGCCTGGGCCGCGATCTCCTGGGAGAGGTCGTCGACGGTGGGTCCGAGGCCGCCGTTGACGATGACGGCATCGGCGCGCTCCCCCGCCAGCTGGAAGGCGCGGAGCAGGCTCTCCCGGTCGTCGCCCACCGTGGTCTCCCACCGGACCGAGAGCCCGACGTCCTCGAGCTTCTGGCTGATGTAGGCGAAGTTGGTGTTGACGATCCGGCCCGTCAGGACCTCGTCACCCGTGCAGATGATCTCGATCCGCATCCCTGGGACAGGATCATACACTCTCATGTACCCTTGCGACTGATGAGCGACGCGCGCCTGGCTCAGGCCACCCACGATTCACGCCCGTCGCCGCTCGACGCCGCCCGGAAGCTGGTCCCCCAGATCCGGTCCTGCGCCGAGCAGACCGACGCGGCGCGTGAGCTCCCGCGCCCGCTCTTCGAGGCGCTCGCCGACGCCGGCCTGTTCCGCCTGGCGCTCCCGCACGCCCTGGGCGGCGCGGAGCTCGACCTGCCGACCTACGTCCAGGTGATCGAAGAGCTGGGGAAGGCGGACGCCAGCACCGCCTGGGTCGTCAACCAGTGCGCGATCTTCGCGACCTACGCGGCGCGGATGCCGCGCGACGTCGCGCGCGCGATCTGGATCGACACGCCGCGCAGCGTCGTGGCGAACACGCCTCTCCCGAGCGCCCAGGCGATCGTCGTCCCAGGCGGGTACCGTGTCACCGGCCGCCAGGGCTTCAGCACCGGCTGTCGGCATGCCACGTGGTTGGCCGCGCACGCCACGATCGTCGAGAACGGCCAGCCGCGACTCGACCAGGGTCAGCCGGAGACGCGTTACATGTTCGTGCCGGCTGCCGACGCCGAGCTGCTCGACACCTGGCGCGTGCACGGCATGCGGGGCACGGGGACCCACCACTTCGCCGTAAACGACGTCTTCGTGCCCGCCGAGCGCACCGTCCTCTCCGTGACGGCGCCCCTCGTCGAGGCCGGGCCGCTGTACAGAATCCCCCGCACGATGCTGTTCGCCTCGGGCGACGCCGCGGCCGCGCTCGGAATGGCGCGAACGAGCCTGGAGACGTTCTTCGAGGTGGCCGGCGCCAAGACGCCGCGCGCCATGCAGGCGCTGCTGCGCGATCAGTCGATGATCCAGGTGGGCGTCGGGCAGGCCGAGGCCCACCTGCGCTCCGGCCGGGCCTTCCTCACCGAAGCGGTCCGTGAGATCTGGGCCGCGGCGACGGCCGGCACCGTCACCCTGGACCACCGCGCGACGCTCCGTCTCGCCACGACGCACGGCATCCGGCTCGCGGCCCAGGTGATCGACACCGTCTACAACGCGGCCGGCGTGACCGCGGTCTACGACGAGAATCTGCTCCAGCGCCACTTCCAGGACATCCACGTGATCACTCAGCACCTGCAGGGTCGGCTCGCCCACTACGAGCTGGTGGGACGCTACTGGCTGGGCCTCCCCATCGACGAGATGCGGCTCTAGCATTCCCCGCCGCGTCGTATAGAATTCTGGCATGACCAACGGCCGACCGACCGCGCTGCTCCTCAACGTGGGTCACGCGCTGGACCACCTCTTCCTGCTCATCTTCGCCACGGCGGTGGCCGCGATCGCCGCCGAGTGGGGCATGGCCTGGCAGGACCTGATGCCCTACACGGTGGGGGCCTTCGTGATGTTCGGGCTCGGGTCGCTGCCGGCCGGCCGGCTCGGCGACCTCTGGGGCCGGCGCGCGATGATGGTGGTGTTCTTTCTCGGGATGGGCGGCTGCGGGCTCTTGATCGCGCTGGCCTCGGGCGTCTGGTGGCTGGCGGCGGCGCTGACCCTGATGGGCGTCTTCTCGTCGATCTACCACCCGGTCGGCATCCCCATGCTCGTGCAGCACGCCCGGAACCCGGGGTTCACGATCGGCGTCAACGGTCTCGCCGGCAACCTCGGCATCGCGATCGCCGCGATCCTGACGGGCTTTCTGGTGAAGCACGTCGGGTGGCGCGCGGCGTTCGCGGTCCCGGGAGGCATCGCCCTCCTCTGCGGCCTCCTGTTCCTGGCGCTCGTGCCGCGGGAGGAGACGCCGCCGGCCAAGCGGCCGAAGAAGTCGATCGACCTGCCGCGCGCCGTGATGGCGCGCGTGCTCCTGGTGATGACCCTGGCGGCGATCTCCAGCAGCCTCATCTTCAACTTCACGACCAACGGCAACGGCCAGCTGCTGGCCGAGCGCCTCCGCGGACTGATCGACGATCCCGCGACGCTCGGCGTGCTGCTCGCGGCCGTGTACACGGTGGCGTCCTTCGCCCAGCTCGTCGTCGGCAAGCTCATCGACCGCTACCCGCTCAAGTGGGTGTACCTGCCGATCGTGGCCCTGCAGGTGCCGCTGTTCCTCCTCGCCGCGGGTGCGGCCGGCTGGCCACTCTACGCCGTGGTCGCCGCCTTCATGATCTTCGTGTTCGGCGGGATTCCGTTCGTCGACGCCATGATCGTGCAGTACGTGGACGACCGGATGCGCTCGCGCGTCGCGGGAATCCGGCTGGCCGTGTCCTTCGGCGTGAGCTCGCTCGCGGTGTACCTGCTCGGGCCCACGGTGAAGGCCGCCGGCTTCGGCACACTCCTGACGGTGATGGCCGTGATCTCCGCCTTCACCACGCTCTTCGTGGCGCTGCTTCCCGGCCGTCTCTCGGCCGCCGCGCGCGCGCCTATGGTCGCCGCCGCGTCGACGCGCTGAGCGGCCGCGCGCGGCGCCTCAGAGCCGCCGCACGCGCGGGAACACGAGCGCGGCGGCCCCCGCCAGCGCCGCGAGCGCCACGCCGCTGGCCCCGAGCGCCACGCTCACGGAGAACATCGACGCGAGCGCGCCGATCTGGAGCTGGCCGAGCGGCGCCAGGCCGATCGCGACCACCCAGGCGCCGCCCGCCCGGCCGCGGAGCTCAGCGGGCGCGCTGAGCTGCATGAGGCTCTGCGAGAGCAGATCCGACAGCGCGCCCGACGCGTTCACGACGACGAGCACCACGACGACGCCCGTGAAGGCCATGAAGTATGGCGCCAGCCCGAGGACGACCAGGCTCGCCCCGAAGGCGAGGAGCACCGCCAGGAAGAGGGTCCCGCCGCCATGAACGGGGCCGAGCATGGAGACGACGACCAGGCCGAGGATGCCGCCGACGGCCCGCGCGGCGTTCAGGACGCCGAGCCCCTCCGGCCCGACGCCGAGGACATCACGCGCCAGACTCGGGAGCAGGGCCTGGTGGGAGAACCCGAGAATCTCGGCGGCCCCGGTGAGCAGCATGAGTGCTGGAAGCACCCGGTCCTTCCGCATCGCGGTCACGAAGCCCACCATGCTCCCCCACACGGAACCGGATCCGGTCGCGGCGGTCTCCGCCGGCGCCGAGGCCGGAAGGAGCGCTGCCGCGCCCGCCAGGAAGCTCACGGCGACCGCCAGGTACGCCGCGCCGGGGCCGAAGCGCGCGATGGCCGCGCCGGCTCCGAGGGAGCCCACGAGCCAGCCGGCGCGCCCGGCGACGCCGAGCACGGCGAAGGCGCTCATCAGCCGCGGGGCGCCGACGACGTCGTGCGTGTAGCTCTGCCGCGCCGCCCACTCGACGGCGCGGACGACGCCCGCGAGAAAGGTGAGCAGCAGGACGTGCGCCAGGCTCACGAGCCCCCAGAGGGTGAGGGCGCCGAGCGTCGCCGTCGTGAGGGTCTGACCGGCGCCCG
>QHSZ01000263.1 GCA_003220595.1 Candidatus Rokuibacteriota bacterium
CCATCCCGAGTTCCGCTCGCGCCCGTGGGATCCCCACCCCCTCTTCGCCGGGTTCGTGAAGGCTGCCCTGGAGCACCAGGGAGCATGAGTCAGACGGGCCGATCGGGTGAGGGCCGGCCCCGCCGGGCGGCGCCGGCGGGTGCCCCGGGCTCACGCGGGCCCGCGACGGCCGTCGTCGAGGTCGACGGCATCCGGATCGGCGGCGGCGGGTCGCTCGTCCTGATCGGAGGCCCGTGCGCCATCGAGAACGAGAAGCACGCGCTCACGACGGCCGAGCGCTTGGCGACGATCGCCGCCGAGCGCCATGTGCCGTTCATCTACAAATCGTCCTACGACAAGGCCAACCGCTCCTCCCTCCAGGGCTACCGCGGGCCAGGCCTCACCGAGGGGCTCCGCATCCTCCGAAAGGTGCGCGCCACGCTCGGGATCCCGGTGCTCTCGGACGTCCACCAGGTGGCCGAGGTCGAGCCCGCCGCCGAGGTCCTCGACGTGATCCAGATCCCCGCGTTCCTCTGCCGCCAGACCGACCTCGTCGTCGCGGCGGCCCGGACGGGAAAGCCGGTGAACGTGAAGAAGGGCCAGTTCCTCGCCCCCGGCGACATGAAGAACGTCGTCGACAAGATCCTCTCGGTCGGCAATCGCAGGATCCTCCTCACGGAGCGCGGGACGTCGTTCGGCTACCATAACCTGGTGGTGGACCTGCGCGGTCTCGCCGACATGCGGGCGCTCGGCTTCCCGGTGGTCTTCGACGCGACGCACGCGGTCCAGCTGCCGGGCGGGGCCGGCGACCGTTCGGACGGGGAGCGGCGCTACGTGCCGCCGCTCGCGCGCGCCGCGGTCGCCTTCGGCGTGGACGCCCTCTTCATGGAGATGCACGAGGACCCGGACCGCACGCTGCCCGACGGTCGCCCGCTCTCCGACGGACCGAACATGCTGCGCATCGACGACCTGCCGCGGCTCCTCCAGGAGCTCGGCGCCATCGACGCGGCCCTCCGCACGTGAGCCGGCGCGACCTCCGGCGGCTCGCGGAGCGCGTGCTGCGCCTCGAAGCCGAGGCGATCCTCGGCCTCATCCCGAAGCTCGACGCGAGCTTCGACCGGGCGGTCGAGCTCCTGCACGGCTGCGCCGGCCGCGTGATCGTGACCGGCATGGGGAAGTCGGGGCACGTCGGCCGCAAGATCGCCGCGACGCTCGCCTCGACGGGCACGCCCGCCCACTTCCTGCACCCCGCCGAGGGCGTCCACGGCGACCTCGGGATGGTGGCCCGCGGCGACGTCGTGCTGGCCCTCTCGAACTCGGGCGAGACGGATGAGGTCCTCGCGATCTTGCCGCCCCTCAAGCGGCTGGGCGTGCCGATCGTCCTCATGACCGGCAGCCCCGTCTCCACGCTCGCGCGCCAGTGCGAGGTGGTGCTCGACGTGAGCGTCCCCGAGGAGGCGTGCCCGATGAACCTGGCCCCGACGTCGAGCACCACCGCGGCGCTCGCCGCCGGTGACGCCCTCGCCATGGTCCTGCTCGAGCTCCGCGGGCTCCGCCCTGAGGACTACGCGGCGCTCCACCCCCGGGGCACCCTCGGCTGGCGCGCGCTCTTCCGGGTCGCCGATCTGATGCACACAGGGGACGCGGTCCCGGTTGTCCGGGAGGACGCGCTCCTCAAAGACGTCATCGCCGAGATGACGCGCAAGAACTTCGGCATGACCACCGTCGTGGACTCCGCGGGGCGCCTGCTCGGGGTCTTCACGGACGGCGACCTCCGGCGTGTTCACCTCGCAGGCGAGCCCGGTGCCGAGTTGCGGGCGGGCCAGCTGGCGATGCGCGCGCCGAAGCTGATCCGGGCGGACGAGCTCGCCGCCAAAGCGCTCGAGGTGATGGAGACGAACCAGATCACGAGCCTGGTCATCGTCGACGGCGAGCATCGTCCCATCGGCCTCGTCCGCATGCACGACATCCTGCGAGCGAAGATCGTCTAGCGCCGGCTTTTCACTTCCCCGTTTCCCAGGCCCTGTGATAGGCTGCTGGTACCGAAATTGCACCGCGCAGGCAACCCGACTGAGATTGTGAGCCGACTGTGAAATCACGCCAGCCCGGAGTCCGTGACATTCGCCGCGTGGCCGGCGCCATCCTTGCCGCGGTTCTTCTGTTCGTCGTCATCGTGGCCGTCACGCTCGTGGTCCGGAGCCGGATGGTCGAGGTCGAGTCGCTGGGGCCGGCCACCGCGAGCGCCGACCTCAGAATCAAGGAACCGGAGGTCGAAGAGGTCTCAGGGGGGGTGAAGTGGCGGCTCAAGGCGGCGCAGGCGCTGGTGTTCGAGGGCGAGGGGCGCACGGCGCTGGAGCGGATCTCGGTTCATGTCTTCGAGCGTGACCGCACCTGGACGATCGTCGGCGACGAAGGGGACCTGTTCCAGGAAACGGGCAATGTCGAGCTCCGACGCAACGTGGTCCTCACGGCCAGCGACGGGCTCCGGCTCGAGACCAGCGTGCTCCGATGGCAGGGGGTCGAGAAGCGGCTCTGGACCGACGCGCCCGTCAAGATGACCCGGGACGGCACGGTGGCGGACGGAACGGCACTCGACGTCAGGATGAGGGACGAGATGACAACGCTCGCCGGGCGCGTGCACGCGATCTTCGCGAAGGCGCCTGGACGGTGAGCAGGTCGATCCCACTCGCCGTGGCGCTGCTGGCTGGCGCGCTCGCGCTCGCGCCCTCGGGCAGCAGCCCCGAGGCCCAGCCGGCGGGCCCCGCCGCGCCACGGGCGGCGGCGAAGGGCGACCGCAGCCAGCCCCTCACGGTCGACGCCGACCGCATGGAGCGCTACGGCAAGGAGAGCCTGGTCGTCTTCATCGGCAACGTCATCGCCCGCCAGGACAACGCCGTCCAGTACGCCGACCGGATGGAGGTCTATCTCGACGAGAAGGGCGACGGCGTGGTCCGCGCGATCTCCACCGGCGGCGTCCGCATCATCACCCGTGACTGCCGCACGGGCACGGCCAAGCGCGCGGAGTACTACGAGCTCGAGCAGCGCGTCGTCCTCGTCGGCGACGCGCGCGTCTGGCAGGACGACAACGTCGTGAGCGGCGACACGATCACGATCTACCTCTCGGAGGACCGCTCGATCGTCCAGGGCGCCCAGCAGGAGCGGGTGAAGGCGGTCTTCTACCCGCGCGAGGACCGCAAGAAGGGCGGCCCCACGAGCACCGCGAGCGAGCCGTGCCGGAACTGAGCGGCCGGGACTGAGCGATGGAAGGGCTCGTGGCGCAGGGACTCGTCAAGTGGTTCAAGAGCCGGAAGGTCGTGGACAGCGTGTCGCTCGACATCCAGCGTGGCGAGGTCGTGGGCTTGCTCGGGCCGAACGGCGCGGGCAAGACGACGTCCTTCTACATGATGGTCGGCCTTCTGGCGACGGACGGCGGGCAGATCTTCCTCGAGGGTGAGGAGATCACGCGGTTGCCGATGTACCAGCGGTGCCGGCTGGGGGTCGGGTACCTGCCGCAGGAGTCCTCGGTGTTCCGCAAGCTCACGGTGGAGGAGAATCTCCTGGCGATCCTCGAGACGCTGGACCTCTCCGGCGCCGAGCGCCGGGATCGGGCGCGCCAGCTCCTGGCCGAGCTCGACCTGACGGCGCTCGCGCCCTATCCGGCGTACACGCTGTCGGGCGGCGAGCGACGGCGCCTCGAGATCACGCGGGCCCTCGTGACGTCGCCGCAGTACCTCCTCCTCGACGAGCCCTTCACCGGCATCGACCCGATCGCGATCACGGACATCCAGGGGATCGTCGGCCGCCTGCGCGAGCGCGGGATCGGCATCCTCATCACCGACCACAACGTGCGCGAGACCCTCGCGATCACCGACCGGGCGTACATCCTCTACGACGGTAAGATCCTCGTGTCGGGCACCGCCACCGAAATCGCCAGCAACCCCGTCGCCCGCGAGATCTATCTCGGCGAGCGGTTCGCGCTGTAGGCAGGGGAGCGTCGAGCGATGGCCATGGAGGCGCGCCTCTCCCTGAAGCAGAGCCAGCGGGTCATCATGACCCCGCTGCTCCAGCAGGCGATCCAGCTCCTGCAGCTCTCCACGCTCGAGCTCCAGGAAGTCGTCCAGAAGGAGCTCCTCGAGAATCCCCTGCTCGAGGAGATGCCGCCCGAGAACAGCGACACGCCCGACGGGGCCGCGACACCCGACGCGCCGCCGACCCCGACCGTCGAGCCGATCGTCGCCACGGAGCCCCCGCCCACCGCCGAGCGGCAGACGGACGATCTGCCCTACGACCCCTTCGAGGTCATGTTCGACGCTCGCGAGGAGCGCTCGCTCGTCGCCCAGGAGGACCGCGAGGACCTGCCGTTCGAGAACATGGTCCGGACCACGTCGTCGCTCGCCGACCACCTGGAGGACCAGCTCCGGCTGGCGCTCGAGGACCCGCGCGCCCGGCGGGTCGGCGAGGAGATCATCGGCAACATCGACGAGGACGGCTACCTGCGCGCCGAGCTCGGCGAGGTCGCCGCGCGCTGCCAGAACACCGTGGAGGAGGTCGAGCGCGTCCTGACCCAGGTGGTCCAGAAGTTCGACCCGATCGGCGTGGGCGCGCGGAACGTCCAGGAATGCCTCCTCCTGCAGCTGCGGGCCAATCCACCCGTGGACCCGATCTCGGAGGAGATCGTCGAGCAGCACTTCGAGGACCTGAGCCGCCGCCGTTACCCCGAGATCGCCCGGGCGCTCAAGCGGCCGCTCGACCGGATCATGGAGTCGGTCGAGGAGATCATGGGGCTCGAGCCGAAGCCCGGGCGGAGCTTCGGCGGCACGGACACGCGGTACATCGTGCCCGACGTCTTCGTCTACAAGCTCGGGAACGACTACACGGTGGTCCTCAACGAGGACGGGATCCCGCGCCTGCGCGTGAGCTCGCTCTACCGCTCGCTGCGCAACTCCCAGGACGAGGGCGCCCGGCAGTACGTGGACCAGAAGCTCCGCTCGGCGCTCTGGCTCATCAAGTCGGTGGACCAGCGGCAGCGCACGCTCCGCAAGGTCACCACGTCGATCGTCAAGTTCCAGCGCGACTTCCTGGACAAGGGGCTCGCGCACCTGCGGCCGCTCTCGCTGCGCGACGTCGGCGAGGACGTCAGCATGCACGAGTCCACGATCAGCCGCGTGACGACCAACAAGTATGTCGAGACGCCGCAGGGCCTGTTCGAGCTGAAGTTCTTCTTCCACAGCGGGATCGCCTCGGGCGACGGGGAGATGGTGTCCTCCGTCTCGGTCAAGAAGATGATCCAGGACCTCTTGGCGAACGAGGACGCCGCGAAGCCCCTGTCCGATCAGGAGGTGGCCGTGATCCTCAAGGGGCGCGGCCTCACGATCGCCCGCCGGACCGTCGCGAAGTACCGCGAAGAGCTCGGCATCCTCCCGTCGCACCAACGCAGGCTGGCGCCGCGCAAGCGGTGATGGACGAGCCGCTCTCCTTCGTCGTCATCACCGGGCTGAGCGGCGCCGGGAAGAGCTACGCGATCAAGTCGTTCGAGGACATGGGCTTCTTCTGCGTGGATAACCTGCCGACGACGCTGATCCCGACCTTCGCCGACCTGATCGCGCGCTCGGGCCAGACGAGCCGCCGCGTCGCCCTCGGCGTGGACGTGCGCGAGGGCGAGTACCTCTCGCACCTCCTCGACGCGATCCGGGAGCTCCGGACGCGCGGCCACGCGGTCGAGGTGCTCTTCCTCGAGGCCAGCGAGGAGGCCCTGGTCCGGCGCTACCACGAGACGCGCCGCCGCCACCCGCTCGCGGCGGAGGGGAACGTCCTCGAGGGTATCCGCACGGAGCGGAAGGCGATGTCGAACCTGCGAGAGATCGCCGACCGGATCGTGGACACCTCGGGGCTCACGGTGCACGCGCTCAAAGAACGGCTCGTCGAGCTCTACGTGGCGCCGAAGGCCCGCGTCGGCCTCACGACGTCGCTGGTGTCGTTCGGCTTCAAGCACGGCGTCCCCTTCGACGCCGACCTCGTCTTCGACGTCCGTTTCCTACCGAACCCGCACTTCGTCCCCGCGCTGCGCGCCCTCGACGGGCGCGATGGGCGCGTGCGCGAGTTCATCATGAAGGACGCCGAGGCGCAGGAGATGCTCGACCACCTCAAGGCGTTCATGAAGTTCCTGCTGCCGCGCTACGAGCGTGAGGGCAAGGCCTACCTCACCGTGGCGATCGGCTGCACCGGCGGCCGCCACCGGTCGGTGACGCTCGCAGAGGAGCTGAAGCGGTTCCTCGACGACCTGGGCTATGCGCCGAGCGTGGTGCACCGGGATCTGGAGCGCGAGTAGCGGGCCGTGGGGCGCGAGCGGCTCTGCTTCTGCTTCGGCGTGCATGACCACCAGC
>QHSZ01000264.1 GCA_003220595.1 Candidatus Rokuibacteriota bacterium
CCGGCGCCAACGATCTCTTCTCGATCAAGCAGATCGACGTGGTCGACCGTCACACGGTGCGCTTCACGCTCACTGCGCCCGTCGCGACGTTCCTGATCAACCTGGCGGGGAAGTACAACGGCGTCGTCCCGAAGGGCGCCTCGGGCGACGGCAAGGAGCTCTTCGTGAAGGCGATCGGCACCGGGCCGTTCGCGGTGGCCGAGTTCGACCCGAGCCGACGGCTTGCCCTCAAGCGCAACCTCGCCTACTGGGGAGCCCAGAAGCCCCTGCTCGACGAGATCATCTTCCAGGCGATCCCGGACGAGTCGTCCGTGGTCGCCGGCCTGCGCACCGGGCAGGTGGCGATGGCGGAGTTCTCCTCCGCCCTGAACTACCAGGTGGCGCGCGGCATCGCCACGCTCGACACGGTGCAGGCTTCCTCCACGCGCTGGGTCGTCCTCGACCTGGCGGGCGATCAGGAGCCGACGAGCCGGCTCGAGGTGCGCCAGGCCATCGCGCTCGCGATCGATCGCGCCGCCATCTTGCAGATCGCCGGCTCGGGCCTCGGCCAGCGCCTGGGCGTGCTGCCGCCAGGGATGAAGGGCTGGGCGCTGCCCTGGCAGGAGCTGCCGAATCAGCAGCGCGACGTCGCCAAGGCGAAGGCACTCTTACGAACGGCCGGCTTCGCCGGGCGCGTGCCGATGAGGATCCGCAACATCGTCGGGTTCCCCGCGCTCGCCGCCGCGCTGCCGGTGATCGTCGACAACCTCAAGGAGGCCGGCATCGACGCGACCGTCGAGACCGTGGACGGCGGCGTGTGGATCAAGGACTGGATCGTGCCGCAGTCGCCGCCCACGATGAACGACTGGGGCGGCTTCGTCGATCCCGACCAGACGTTCTTCCGTCACTTCCACTCGGCGCCGGGCGGCAAGGACTTTCGCCGCTGGAGCAACAAGAAGGCCGACGAGCTGCTCGAGACCGGCCGCGCCACGCTCGAGCGCGCCCGCCGCAAGCCGATCTACGACCAGCTCCAGCGGCTCCTGGCGGAGGACCCGATCAGCATTCCGCTCTACTCCCCGGACCTCCTCTACGCGATGCAGAAGAGCCTCAGGGGCTTCCAGCCGCACCCGACCGGTTTCTACTACGGCCTCCGGTTCGCCTGGCTCGAGCGCTGAGGTGACGCGGATCCGCGCACGGGGTCCACGGCTGATCTGACGCGTCAGGCATGAGCGCCTACGTCGCCCGGCGGCTCCTCGCGACGGCGCTCACCCTGCTCGGCGTGAGCGTCCTCGTCTTCGGCATGGTCCGCCTGGTCCCGGGGACGATCGTCGAGCAGCTCCTGGGACAGGCGGCGATGGGCTCGCCCGAGGTCCTCGCGAGCTTCCGCCGCTTCTTCGGCCTCGACCGCCCCGCCCACCTGCAATACATCGACTGGCTCGGCGGCGCCCTCCGGGGCGACCTCGGCGTCTCCTGGCTCTCGGGCAAGCCCGTGCTGGCGCTCTTCCTCGAGCGCCTGCCGGTCTCCGCCGAGCTCGCGCTGCTCGCCGTGGGCTGGTCGCTCCTGCTCGGCGTGCCGCTCGGCACCGCGTCCGCGATGTGGCGGGGCGGCGCGCGCGACGGTGCCATCCGGGTGGGCGCCACGCTCGGCCTGTCGCTGCCCGCCTTCTGGCAGGGGACCGTGCTGATCCTGCTCTTCTCCGTCTACCTCGGCTGGATGCCGTCGCTCCAGTGGGTCTCGCTGGCGCGGAACCCGGCCGCGAACCTGGCGACGATGGCGCTGCCCGCGCTGACCCTCGGCACGGCGACGGCGTCCATGATCACGCGCATGTCGCGCTCCTCCATGCTCGACGTGCTGGGGCGCGAGTATATCCGTACCGCGCGCGCCAAGGGCGTGTCGGAGCGACGCGTGACCTTCCACCACGCCCTCCGCAACGCGCTGATCCCCGTGGTGACGGTCGCCGGCGTGCAGCTCGGCTACATCGTCGGCGGCATCGTCGTGGTCGAGGACGTCTTCACGCTCCCGGGCGTCGGGCGCCTGCTCCTCGACGCGATCTTCCAGCGCGACTACCCGGTGGTGCAGGGGGTCATCCTGCTCCTCGGCGCGATCTTCATGACGCTGAACCTCTGCGTGGACCTGCTCTACGTGGCGCTCGACCCGAGGCTCCGCCGTGAGTGAGCCCGGTCGCGCGCGCTGGCGCCGCGCCGCGCGGAGCCCGCTGTTCCTGGGGGCGTGCCTGGCCCTCGCGGCGCTCGTCGGCGCGGGCCTGCTCGCCGACTTCGTCGCGCCCTACTCGCCGACCGCGGTGGACGCGCCCCAGGTCTTCCGCGGCCCGAGCGCGAGCCACCCCTTCGGGACCGACCGCTTCGGCCGCGACGTCCTCTCGCGCATCCTCTTCGGCATCCGGGTCTCGCTCGGCATCGCCGGCGCGTCGATCCTCGCCGCCGTCGGCGTGGGCGGGGTCCTCGGCCTTCTGGCCGGGCTCGGCCGCGCCGTGGACCAGCTCCTCGGCCGCGTCATGGACGTCTTCTTCGCGTTCCCGCCGATCCTGCTCGCGATCGGCGTCGCCGCGGTCCTCGGCGCCGGGCCGGGTGTAGCCGTCGTCGCGATCGCGACCGTCTACGCGCCCTTCTTCTTCCGCGTCGTCCGGGCGAGCGTACTGGCCGAGTCGGCGCAAGTCTACGTCGAGGCCGCCGAGGCGCTCGGCGCCGGCCGCGCCGCCGTCCTCGTGCGCCACATCCTGCCCAACGCGCTGTCGCCGGTCATCGTCCAGACGGCCGTGTGCCTGTCCTACGCGATCCTGATCGAGTCCGCGCTCTCCTACCTCGGCGTCGGCGTCCAGCCGCCCGCGCCCTCCTGGGGCGCCATCCTGAACGAGGGCAAGGAGTTCCTGGCGCTGGCGCCGTGGGTCTCGCTCTTTCCGGGCGGCGCGATCGTGCTGGCCGTGCTGGCGTTCAACATCATCGGCGACGGGCTGCGAGACGCCCTCGATCCGAGAGCGGAGGTGAGGTGACATGCGCTTCGAACGTTGGGCTAGCAGTCAGCGCGGCTTCACGGAGAACACCACGCGGCGATTCTGCGACCGGCAGGCCTCGGTCGGGTCCGGGCAGAGCTGGATCTCGTTTCCGAAGCTCACGGTCGAGATGCGCTCGGCGGCGACGCCGCGCGAGACGAGGTACTCGCGCGCCGCCCCTGCCCGGCGCTCACCGAGGGCCAGGTTGTACTCCGCGGTGCCCCGCTCGTCGCAATACCCCTCGATCCGCACGAGCATGTGGGGGTTCGCCTTGAGCCACTCGGCGTTGGCCTCGAGGATCTTCGCATCGTCGGGCCGGATCGCGGACTTGTCGAAGTCGAAGTAGACGGGCTTCACCGCGTCGATGCTCGCGAACTCCGCTGCGGTGGGCCGGACCGGCTCGGGCGCCGGGGGCGGGGGCGCGGGGGCGACGGCGACGGGCTCGGGCGCCTTCGGCGGCTCGGGCGCGACGGGCTCCGGCGCGGGGGCTGGCGGCGGCGGGGGAGGCGGCGCAGGCGCGGCGGCGACCGGCGCGGGCGGCGGGACGCGCGCCAGCACGATCCGCACGGTGGGCGAGGTGTCGCGGAGGGAGCCGACCATGCGGTCGCCCTCCACCGTGAGGTCGGCGGTGACGAGTCGGCCACCGAGCGCGTGGCGCATGACGACCTGGCTGCCCGAGACTTCGAAGTCCACGCGAACGCCGCCGAGCCCGGCGTCGATCACCGTCTCCGGCATCGCCTGGGTGACGCCCGTGGTGTGGAGCGCGAGTCGTCCGGTGCCGGAGGCGCCCTGCTGGACGAGACGCGCGGTCGCGTCGTCACGACGCGCCAGGCCGTCCACGTCGTCGAAGCCTCCCCACGCCCCGACCCACTGGCCGGAGATGTCCACGGCCGGCGGCGCACCGGCCGTGGAGTCGGCCGCCTGCATCGTGCCGCAGCCGGTCACCGCGAGCGTGATGGCCACCAATAGAAGTCCGACTCGTCGCATGCCGCCCTCCTTCATAGAAGTCCACCGAGAGGTCGTGCAAAGAGGATACCGGACCGCGCGCACACGTGTTCTCGCGAACTTAACGAGCGCGACGTGGGGCAGCCTGACACTCGACAGCGTCGGCGGCTCATCACACTGAGCGACGCCCGTCTGTCTCAGGCCACCCACGGTTCACGCCGGCCTCGCGGACCCCGCTACAGATGAGCATAGTGACGCGCACATGAAATGTACGCATTATTTGATGACTCGTGCCGCGCGCGGATGCCGCGCGCTATCCCACCTCAGCGCGGATCTTTGCGTGCAGCGCCTCCAGCGCGTCCAGCATCGCGTCGACCGATCGCGCGCCGGCCTGGAAGATCGCGGTCGCGTTGAGCGAGACCCACCCGAAGCCCATCGCCTGGAGCTCGACGACGCGCGCGACGACGCGGTCGAGCTCGGCGTAGAAGCGCCGGCCCTCGGCGTCCCGCGGGGGCGGCGCGACCATGCTCTGCAGGCCGATGGCGGCGGGATCGCGGCCGGCAGCCTCGGCGTGGCCCCGGATGGCGCCGAGGGCGCGCCGGGCGCTCGCGGCGTCGGTGACGCGGCTCGCGAGCCAGCCGTCGCCCAGCTGCCCCACGCGGCGCCAGGCGGGCTCGGACATGCCGCCGATCCAGAGGGGGAGCCGGCGTCCCTGGGGCGGCTTCGGCTCCATGGCCATCGCCGTCACGCGGTAGTGCCGGCCCTCGAAGTCCACCTGGGCGTCGCTCCAG
>QHSZ01000265.1 GCA_003220595.1 Candidatus Rokuibacteriota bacterium
GACCGTCGTGAGGTTGACGATGCGGCCATACCCGTTCGTCTTCATCAGCTTCGCCGCCTCGCGGCAGAAGAGAAACGTCCCGACGACGTTCGTATCGAGCACGCGATGGACGGTCGCCAGGGGCGTCAGGAGCGAGTGGTTCATCGAGGCGACGCCGGCGTTGTTGACGAGATGATCGAGGCGCCCGCACTTCTTCCGCACGTCTCCGAACAGGGCCTTGGCCGCCTGTTCGTCGGCCACGTCGAGCGCGTAGTGCGTATAGCCCTCGAGCGTCCAGTCGACCTCGCCCCGGCTGCAACCCACCACCTGATGCCCACGACCGACGTAATACTCGGCCAGGAATCTCCCGATTCCCGTCCGCGTGCCGGTGATGAGCGTGACCGGGTCATCCACGCGCGACGGCTCCATCGAGGAGGCGTGCGGCGTAGTCGGCGAGCGAGCCGACGGTCCGGTACGGGCTGGTCCGTTGCGAGAGCGCGCGGTCGTCGGCGAGGCTGACGCTGACACCGTACTCGTCCTCGATCGCTTGCTCGACCGCCACGACCAGAGTGACCAGCCCCATCGAGTCGAGGAGCCCCTCCCGGCCGAACAACCGCGTGTCCCCGTCGAGGGGACCGGGGGCGGCGATGTCGTGTTGCTCCACGAACTCCCGCAACGCGTCCACGATCAGTGTCAGAGGCGTCTTAGGCATGCCGAAACACCGGCTCCCGCACCGAGAGCGTGGTGGCCTTCGCGACCCGCCGGGCCTGCTCCTCGAGGGGCACCACCGCGAACCGCGCGGAGAGGCGCTGGAGGATCTCGCCGAGCAGCTCCAGCTTTCGCCCGCCCGGGAGCGACATCCCGGGGAAGAAGGCCAGGTCCTTCGTGTCGTCTCCGCCCAGGAAATCGAGCGGGTGCAGCAGCACCGAGGGCGGGCTGCCGCGCAACCGGCAGAGGGCGAGGGCGGTCTCGAAGTAGGCCATCGCCAGCCGCGGGGCCCGCGCCGCCAGATAGATGACGTAGCTGGCGTGGAACGGGATCTTCACGCCGGGCATCGTCGTCACCGGGATTTCGAGGATCTGGCCCGCCGGCGTGCGCCACCAGTAGGGACGGATCGAGCGCCACCCGTCGCTGAACGAGCCGTACAGGGCTTCCCGCTGCCGGCGCTCCTCTCGGGTCAGGGAGCTCGCCCAGAAGTAATAGGCGCGCGCCAGCGGGCCCAGGAACGTCGGGAGGGTCGAGGCGTCGTAGAGATAGCGGCGCCGCGCCAGGACTTCGAGCGTCACCGCCGACAGGCTGAACCCCGGCCCCCGGAATCCCACCGGCCGGCGTCCCGTGGCGCGCTCGATGCTCTCCTCCGCCCGCTGGAGCTCCGACTCGACCTGCGCCTCCCCGTACCGGTGCAGCCACGGCTCGTGGTGGAAGGAGTGGTTGCCGATCTCGTGCCCGGCCGCCGCGATGGCCGCGAGCGGCTCCCGGTGCACCGCGAGCGCGGCGTCCTGCCCCACGACGAACACCGTGATGGTCAGGTCCAGCGTCTTCAGCAGCCCGAGGACGCGGGGCACCACGAGGTCCAGGTACGACGGCAAGGATTGCCACGCCCGGTCCCCGCGGGTCTTCAGGTACGACCACTTGTTGTCGAGGTCGAGGGACAGGCTCGCGAGGGGCTTGCTCGTCGTCATGGCCGCGGCGCTGTCATCAGAACGTCTGCGCGATGGACACGGGCGCCCCGTTCTTCTCGAGCGAGCGCTGCGCCGCCTCCAGGACCTTGACCACCCGCAAGCCGTCCCGTCCGTCGGTGAGCGGTCGCCGCCGCTCACGGACGCAGTCGAGGAAGTGCTGGCATTCGAGCTGGAGCGGCTCGTCGACCTTGACGTGGGGGATGGTGATGTCGCCGAAGCGGAGCGTGATGTACTCCGCGAACGTGTTGTAGTCGGTCGTGTGCTGGGCGCTCTTGTCGTAGATCTTGAGCTTTTCGGTGCTCTCCAGGTCGTCGAAGACGACCATCCGCTTGTTGCCCACGATGGTCACCTTGCGGATCTTGTGCGGGTCGAGCCAGCTCACGTGGATGTGCGCCATCGAGCGCTGGTTGAAATTGAGGGTCACGAAGACGACGTCTTCGATCCCCGGCTGGAGATAGGACTGCCCGCGCGCCGTCACGTCCGTGGGCTCGAGGCCGAGCAAGTGGAGGATGACGGAGATGTCGTGGGGGGCGAAGCTCCAGAGCGCGTTTTCGTCCCCGCGCACCGCGCCGAGATTCACGCGCTGATTGTAGATGTAGTGGATGTCGCCGAGCTCGTTCGTGTCGATCATCTGCTTGATGCGGCCGATGACCGGGTGATACAGGAGCAGGTGGCCGACCATGAGGATCCGCCCCTCGTGCTCGGCGAGCTTGATCAGCTCCTGCGCCTCCATGGCGAAGAGCACGAAGGGCTTCTCGACGTACACGTCCTTGCCAGCCTTCAACGCGGCCTTGACCAGGGGATAGTGCGTGGGCGCGGGCGTGGCGATCACGAGGGCGTCGAGGTCCCGGTCCTCCAGGAGGTCCTCGAACCGGGCGGTGGTTCGGGTCCCCGGCAGGAGCCGCCGCATCTGGTCGAGCTTCCGCTCATCGAGATCGCAGATGTGCGTGAGCGCACAGTCGGGGATCTGAAAGTAATTGCGGGCCAGGTTCTTGCCCCAGCCGCCGACGCCGGCCACCGCGACTTGGACCATCCGCTTATCCATGGGTGTCCCCTCAGAGAGAAAGCATTGGCGCCGGTTCAGACGGCGCGCACAAAGGCCACGATCGCATCCAGGATCCGGTCGGCCGCGTGGCCGTCACCGAAGGAGGCGGCCACCGCCGCCGAGAAGTCAGTCCGTCCCTCGGGAGCGCGGGCCTCCCACGTCGATACGGCCGCGCGGATCACCTCGGGCTCGACGCCGGCGAGGATGTTGCCGCCCCCCTGCACCGTCTCGATCCATTCGGTCTCTTCCCGGAGCGTGATGCAGGGGCAGCCGAGGAAGAACGCCTCCTTCTGCAGACCTCCGGAGTCTGTGAGGAGCATCGCGGCCTGGCCGACGAGACACAGGGTGTCGAGGTACCCGACGGGCGGAATCACGCGCAACCGCTCGTGCGGTGACCACACGGGGAACCGGGATCGGAGCACCTTCGCCGTGCGCGGATGGGCGAGAAAGACGAGCGGGAGCGCCGTCGCGGCGAAGGCGTCGAGCGCCGACAGCACCTTCCCGAGGCGCGTCTCGTCGTCGGTGTTTTCCGCCCGATGGATCGTCACCACGCCGTAGCGCCGAGGCACGAGCGCCAGGCGCTCGAGGATCCTCGAGCGCTGCGCGGCCAGCTGCCGGTGGCAGAGCGCGGCGTCGTACATGATGTCGCCGGTCAGCACCGTGCGCTTCCCGAGCCCCTCCTTCTCGAGATTGGTGACCGCGGTCGGCGTGGGCGCCAGCAGCAGGTCCGACACGTGGTCGGCGACGAGCCGGTTGATCTCCTCCGGCATCTGCCGGTTGAAGCTGCGGAGGCCGGCTTCGACGTGCGCGAGGGGGATGTGGAGCTTCGCCGCCGACAGCGTGGCGGCGAGGGTGGAGTTCGTGTCGCCGTACGTCACGACGACATCGGCGCCGCTGCCCGGGAGGACCTCTTCGAGGCGGGCCAGCATCTGGCCGGTCTGGCTCCCGTGGCTCCCCGGCCCCACGCCGAGACTGAACGTGGCGGGGGGAATCGCGAGCTCGTCGAAGAAGATGTCGGACATGTCAGCGTCGTAGTGCTGGCCGGTGTGGACGATGACGTGCTCGATGGGCCGCCCTCCGCGCTCCGCCGCATGCGGAAGCGAGCGCAGCAGGGGCGCGATCTTGATGAATTGGGGCCGCGCCCCGACGACGCTGACCAGCTTAGTGGCCGGGCTCATAGAACTCCGCGATCGTCCTCACCACGTGCCGCTGCTGGTCCGCCGTCAGCTCGGGATAGATGGGAAGCGCGAGCGTCTCCTTGGCGGCCCGCACGGACACGGGGCAGTCCTCGGGTTTCCCGCCCAGAGAGGCGAAGCACTCCTGCAGGTGGAGCGGGACCGGGTAGTAGATCTCGGTGCCGATCTCGGCCTGGCGGAGGTGCTCCCTGAGGTCGTCCCGCCGCTCCGCCCGGACGACGTACTGGTTGAAGATGTGGCGATAGCCCGCAGGCACCCGCGGCGGCGAAAGGCGATCGGCGAGGCGCGCCTCCTCGAACGCCGTCTGGTAGACGCGGGCGTTCGCCTGGCGACGTCCCGTCCACCCGTCGAGGTGCTTGAGCTTGACGAGCAGGACCGCGGCCTGCACCTCGTCGAGGCGGAAGTTGCCGCCGACGACGAGATGGTGGTACTTGGGCTTGCTGCCGTGGACCCTCAGGATCTTCAGGCGCTCCGCCAATGCGGGATCGTTGGTCACGCACATCCCCGCATCACCGAACGCGCCCAGGTTCTTGCTGGGGAAGAAGGAGAAGCAGCCGATGTCCCCGATGCTGCCGGCCCGACGGCGGCCCGGATACTCGGCACCGATGGCCTGGGCCGCGTCCTCGATCACCCGGAGGCCGTGCCGGCGCGCGAGCTCCATCAGGGCGTCCATCTCGGCCAGCTGGCCGAACAGATGGACGGGCATGAGGGCCTTCACGGGGCCGCCGGTCTTCCGGTTGACCAGACGTTCGGCCCGCGTCTCGCACTGCGTCGCGATGAGGTCCTCGACGCTGGCGGGCGAGAGGTTGTACGTCGTCGGATCGATGTCGGCGAAGAGCGGGCGGGCGCCGAGGCGCGCGACGGTGCCGGCGGTGGCGAAGAAGCTGAACGCGGTCGTGATGACCTCGTCGCCGGGCCCGAC
>QHSZ01000275.1 GCA_003220595.1 Candidatus Rokuibacteriota bacterium
CGGGCGCGGCAGCCGCGCCGCCGCGACCGTGAAGTCCACGTTGGCGGAGCCGACTACGAGGACGCGCGGCGGCGGGGCGGCGGGCATAGCCGATCGAGGAACATGCGGAGGAACCGCGCCGTGTCGATCGCCTTGGCGACGCGGCAGTTCGGGTCGCCGCGCGCGCGCCGGGTCTCGCCCTCGGGCCCGATCTCGAGCCGCACCGCCTCCCACTGGGCGAGCGTCGGATCGATCGCGAGCGCGACCGCCAGCGGGTCGTGCAGCACCATGCCCTGCGCGCCGCCCGCGTGGTCGATGCGGAACGCGCGGTCGCTGAACGCGGTGATCCGCGCGGCGAGCGGCCCCGCCGCGCGCGAGAGCGCCTTCTTCAGGCCCGCGCGCGGCAGCACGGCCTGGCGGGTCGCGTCGAGCGGGACGAGGTCGAGCGAGAGCCCGGCGGCGAGGACCCGGTGCGCCGCCTCGGGATCCACGTACATGTTGAACTCGGCGGCCGGCGTGACGTTGCCCGGCACGTCCACGGCGCCGCCCATCGCCACGACGCGGCCGACGAACTTCATCGCCGCCGGGTCCGCCTTGAGCGCGAGCGCCAGGTTCGTCATGGGCCCGAGCGCGACGATCGTGAGGAGGCGCTGCTGCCGCCGGGCCCGGTCGAGGATCAGCGGCACGGCGGCGGCGAGCTCGCCGCGGCCCACCGCCGGCCAGTCGTCGAGGTCGCCGAGGCCGTCCGCGCCGTGGTAGCGCGTGGCCGTCACGAGCTGCCGGGCGAGCGGGTCGGGCGCGCCGATCGCGACCACCGGCGCCGGGTCGGGCTTGCGCAGGGCGAGGAGCCGGCACACATTCGTCGTGGCCTGCTCGACCGTCACGTTCCCCGCGACCGTCGTGACCACCTCGACGACGACCTCCGGCGAGTTCCACGCGGCGAGGAGCGCGAGCGCGTCGTCGATCCCGGGGTCGGTGTCGACGAGCAGGGGCGTCGCCATGGCCCGAGTCTAATCGAATCCGGGCAGCAGAATCTCCCCGCCTTGGCCTCGCATCGTATCGTATAGAATGAGGCCAGCCCGGCAGGGAGAGGAGGATCGGATGAACGTACAGATCAAGTACTGCGGCGAGTGAAACTACCTCCCGCAAGCCTCCAGTTTGCAGGAGGCGATCAAGAAGAAGTACGGCCTCACCGCGACGCTCAGGGAAGGGGCCGGCGGCATCTTCGAGGTCTCGATCGACGACTCGGTCGTCTACTCGAACCAGACGACCTATCGCTTCCCGACGGACGAGGAAATCTTCGAGAAGATCGAGGCCGCTAAGAAGGCCCGCTGAGGGCCTCTCCGAGCTCCCCCTGAAACCGGGGATGGGTCACGGCCAGCAACGCCTCGGCCCGTCCCCGCGCGCCTTTTCCCCGTAGCTCCGCGGCGCCGTACTCCGTCACCACCCAGTCGGCGAGGTAGCGCGGGCTCGTCACCGCCGCGCCCGTGCCGAGATGCGGGACGATGCGCGAGACGGCGCCGTCGCGTCCCGTGGAGGGCAGCGCGATGACCGCCCGACCGCCCTCGGAGTGCCTTGCGCC
The DNA here is from genome assembly GCA_003220595.1 of Candidatus Rokuibacteriota bacterium. Lineage (GTDB taxonomy): Bacteria > Methylomirabilota > Methylomirabilia > Rokubacteriales > CSP1-6 > AR19. The sequence continues at coordinate 1,562 of QHSZ01000275.1, forward strand.
GAGGACGAAGTCGAACTGACCGCCGATGCCCGCCACCTGCCGCGGCCCCAGGCTCTCCGCCGTCACCTGTCCCGTCAGATCCACCTCGAGCGCCGAGTTGATCGCGACGAAGCGGTCGAGCCGCGCAACGAGGCTTGGATCGTGGACGAACTCCGAGGAGTCCATGCTGACCATCGGGTTCTCGTGCAGGAAATCGAAGAGCCGGCGCGTCCCCATGGCCTCCGCGATGTCCATCCGGCCGCGATGAAAGCGCTTGAGCGCATTCGTGACCGCTCCTCGCTCGACCAGAGTGACCGAGGCGTCGACGAGCAGCGAGTGGAGCGCGAGGTCCTTGTGGTCGGCGAGCGCCTCGAGGACGGCCTGGGGGATCGCGCCCACGCCGACCTGCACGGTGGCGCCGTCGGGCACGAGGCCCGCGACGTGGCGACCGATGGCCCGCTCGACCTCGCCGACGGTCGGGGGCGGATAGGGCAAGAGCGGCGCGTCCACCTCGACCCACGCGTCCACCTGGCTCCGGTGCAGGAACGCGTTGCCGAGGGTCCGCGGCATGGACGGGTTGACCTGGGCGATCACGAGCGAGGCGCGGCGCGCGGCGGGGAGCGCGACGCCGACGGCGACGCCGAGGCTCAGGTAGCCGCGCGCGTCGGGCGGTGCCGTGTGAACGAGCACGCAGTCGGGCGCCCACGCGCCGCCCGCGACGAACTCGCGCGTGACGTCGAAGTAACGGATCGGGACGAACTCGACACGCCCGCGCCGCCGCGCCTCCTCGAGCCGCGGCGACATGTGCCACGTCGTGTACCGCAACGCCGCGCACACGGGCTGCGCCCACGGGTAGTCGCCGAGGTGGATCCCGCCGAGGAGCGTCAGATCGCGCAACCGGTCGGCCTGGCGGCAGATCTCCGAGACGAGCGCGACCGGCTCGCCGCACGCCGGGGGAAGCAGGACCTTCATCCCCGGCCGGAGGCGGCCGACGGCGTCGGCGAGCGAGCACGGGACGAAGGCGCGCGGCATGAATCGCGACGCTATATATACCTGATCCCGCGCTAGAATGACCGCATGAATCGCCTCGCGGGCTGGCTCGCGGTCTGGCTCGTCGTGCTCGCCGCCGGCTGCGCCGCGTCCCCACCGCGCGGCCAGGAGAGCGGCCAGCTCCCGCGCGCGCGCTGTCTCGTTGATCCCAAGCGCGAGGCCGGCGAGAGCACGCGCCCCCTCATCTTCCTCTTCTGCATCGAGAGCCCGTGACGCTCGCCGCGCGGCGCGTCGCCCTCGTCACCGGCGGCGGCCGGGGCATCGGCCGCGCGATCGCGCTGGCGCTGGCGCGGGAGGGTTGCGACGTCGCCGTCGGCGGCCGGACCCGCGCGCCGCTCGAGGAGACGGCGGCCGCCGCGCGCCACCTGGGAGCGCGCGCGCTGCCGGTCGTCCTCGACGTCGGTGGTCCCGCCTCGATCGCCGGCGCCGTGGCCGAGACCGTCGCGACGCTCGGGCCCGTGGACGTCCTCGTGAACAACGCGGGCGTCGCCGAGTCGGCGCCGCTCGCGAAGACCGGGCTCGAGCTCTGGGAGCGGCACATGAGCGTCAACGCGCGCGGCCCCTACCTGCTCACGCGCGCGGTCCTCCCGGGCATGCTCGAGCGCCGCTGGGGGCGCGTGATCAACGTCGCCTCGCTCGCCGGCCTCGTGGGCTCGCCCTACGTCACGGCGTACACCGCGTCCAAGCACGCGCTCGTCGGCTTCACGCGCGCGCTCGCGATGGAAGTCGGTGGCAAGGGCGTGACGGTGAATGCGATCTGCCCCGGCTACGTGGCGACCGACCTCGTGTGGAACGCCGCGCGCAACATCGAGGCGAAGACGGGCACGTCGTTCGAGGAGGCCGTGGAGGCTCTGGCGAAGCTCAATCCCGGCGGCCGTCTGCTCGAGCCGGCCGAGGTCGCGGCCGTGGCGGCGAGGCTCCTCCACGCCGACGCGACGAACGGTGAAACGCTCGTGCTCGACGGCACCCCGACGCCCTGACGGGAGGAGGCCCGCGATGACCCGCGAGATCCGCTTGCACAACCCGCCGACGCTCATGAAGGCCGCCGGTTTCAGCCACGGCGCCGAGGTCCACGGTGGCCGGCTGCTCTTCTTCGCCGGCCAGGTCGCGAAGGACAAGGACGGCCAGACCGTCGGCCCGGGCGACCTCGTCGCCCAGTTCCGCCAGGTCTGTGAGAACCTCAAGACCGTCGTGACCGCCGCGGGTGGCGGGCTCAGCGACGTCGTGAAGCTCACGATCTACGTGCTGGACGCCGAGGCGTACAAGCGCCACGCCAAGGCGATCGGCCAGGTCTACCGCGAGTACTTCGGCAGGCACTTCCCGGCCATGACGCTCGTCGGCGCGCGCGACCTCTACGACGCCGTGGACGGCTGCCTGATCGAGGTCGATGGGTTCGCCTGCCTGCCGTGAGCGTGGACGCGCGTGAGCGTCGGCGTCGCTGACAGGCCGAGGATCCGCCACGCGCTCCCACCCGCGCGGTGGCCGACGCGTGAGGCGGCGGCGCGCGCGCGCTGGTTCTCGCCGGTCGGGCTCGGCCGCCTCGTCGTCCACGAGCGCACCTGGGTGCCGGCGATGGTGCCGTGGCGCGCGACCGAGGACGGCCTCGTCACGCAGGACGTGCTCGACTGGTATGGGCGCTTCGCCGAGGGCCAGCCGGGTGTGCTCGTCGTCGAAGCCACGGGCATCCGCGATATTCCGAGCGGCCCCCTGCTCAGGATCGGCGACGACCGGTTCCTCCCTGGGCTCCGCGAGCTCGTGGAGGTCGTGCGCGCCAGGAGCCAGGGCCGGACGCGGCTCTTCATCCAGATCATCGATTTTCTCACGGTGCGCCGCCGTCCCCGGCCCGAGGCGTTCTTCGGTCGCTACCTCGAGGTGACCGACGCGCTCAGGGTGAAGCTCGCCCTCTGGCTCGACGACAAGCGCTGGCGGACGGCCCCGGAGGCCGCGGTGCGCGAGTTCCTCGCGGCCGCGGACCGCGCCACGCTCGAGACCGTGCTGAATGACCGCGAGCTCGAGGCGCTCGACTACGGCTACCGCGAGCGGGTCTGGGACACGCACCTCCCGCACATCCGCGAGCTGCCACGGGTCCTCCCGGACCTGTTCGCCGACGCCGCGCGCCGGGCGCAGGGCGCGGGCTTCGACGGTGTCGAGCTCCACTACGCCCACGCCTACACGATGGCCTCGTTCCTCTCGCGCCTGAACACCCGCACCGACGGCTACGGCGGCCC
>QHSZ01000276.1 GCA_003220595.1 Candidatus Rokuibacteriota bacterium
TCAGAGCTCGAGCAGGCCCTCCGGCGGCCGGATGACGACCCGGCGCGCCGCGAGGTCCACCTCGCTCACGATCTCCGCCACGGCCGGGATGAGGTGCTCGCGCGCCCCGTCCCTCACGACCCACAGGTCGTGGGCGGGCGACCGCTCGACGGCCGCCACCTCCCCGACGAGCCGCCCGTCCTCGGTCAGGACGCGACAGCCCTCGAGCTGCCACGGGTAGAAGCGTCCCGGCCCGGGCGGCAGCGCCGCGTCCTCCGGCAGCGCGAGGAGCCGGCCGGTCAGCGCGCGCGCCGCGTCGGCGGATTCGCAGCCGGCGAGCGAGACGAGCACGGCGGCGCCGTGGCGGCGCGCCGCGGTGATGCGGCGCGTTTCCCGCCGGTCCCGCGCCGCGTCCCACAGCACGCACTCGGTCACGCGCTCGAAGCGCTCCGGGTCGTCCGTCAGCGGCGTCACGCGGACTTCTCCGGCGAGCCCGTGGGGCCGTGCGATCTCGCCGATGACCACGAGCCGCCCGTCCATGCCGGCGCCTACGTCTTCGGCTCCTTCGTGTTCGCCAGCAGCCGTCGGACCGTGTTCGAGGGCTGCGCGCCCTTGGCGATCCAGGCCTCCATCTTCGACCGGTCGATCGACACGGTCGGCGGCTGCGTGAGCGGGTTGTAGTGCCCGAGAATCTCGATGAACCGCCCGTCCCGCGGCGCGCGCGAGTCGGCCACCACCACCCGATACCGCGGCCGCTTGGTCGTTCCCGTCCGTCTCAGTCGGATCGATACCGCCACGTCGTCACCCCCTCAGTGTGGGAAATCCAGGAAGATTCTTCATGCGGGGAAGCTTCCCCTCCATGCCCTTGAACTGCTTCATCATCTTCTTGAGCTGCGCGTACTGCTTCAGGAGCCGGTTGACGTCCTGGACGCTCGTGCCGCTGCCCCGTGCGATCCGTTGGCGCCGGCTGCCGTTGATGACCTCCGGGTGGCGTCGCTCGCCCGGCGTCATCGACGCGATGATGGCGTCGAAGCGGCCGAGGTCGGCGGACTCGTCCGCGAGGTCCTTCGGCGCGCCCTTCAGCATCTTGCCGAACGGGAGCATACCCAGGATCTGGTCGAGGGGCCCGAGCTGGCGCACCTGCTTGAGCTGCTCGCGGAAGTCCTCGAGCGTGAAGGCATCCTCGCGGAGCTTTCGGACGAGCTCCTCGGCCTTCTCCTGGTCCACCGTCGCCTGCGCCTTCTCGACGAGCGACAGCACGTCCCCCATGCCGAGGATGCGTGCGGCGAGGCGGTCGGGATGGAACGGCTCGAGCGCGTCGGTCTTCTCGCCCGTGCCGACGAACGCGATGGGCCGCCCGGTGACGTGGCGCACGGACAGGGCCGCGCCGCCGCGCGAGTCGCCGTCCAGCTTCGTCAGCGCGACCGCGTCGATGCCGACCGCCTGGTTGAAGCGGTCGGCGACCGTGACCGCGTCCTGCCCCGTCATCGCGTCCAGGACCAGGAGCACGTGATGCGGCGCCACCTCGCGGCGGATCGCCCGGAGCTCCTCCAGCATCGCCTCGTCGATGTGCAGGCGCCCGGCGGTGTCGAGGATCAGCGGCGTGAGGCCGCGCGTCGCCGCCGCCTCGCGCGCCTCGCGGCAGATCGCGAGCGGCGACTGGCCGGCCGCGCCGATCACCGGGATGCCGAGCCCCTCGCCGAGCGTGCGGAGCTGGTCCTGCGCCGCGGGGCGGTAGGTGTCGGCCGCGGCGAGCAGCGGGTGCTGGCCCTGCGTCCTGTACATGCGCGCGAGCTTCGCGGCCGTCGTGGTCTTGCCCGAGCCCTGGAGCCCGATGAGCATGATCACGGTCGGCGGGTGAGACGCCGGCGCGAGCTTGTGGCCGCTCCCCCCGAGCAGCGCCGTGAGCTCGTCGTGGACGACCTTCACAACCTGGTGGCCCGGCGTGAGCGAGGCGAGGACGTCCTGGCCGACCGCCCTGGCCTTCACGCGGTCGATGAACGTCTTGACCACCTTGAAGTTGACGTCGGCCTCGAGGAGTGCCAGGCGGACCTCGCGGAGCGCCTCCTGGACGTTCTCCTCCGTCAGGCGGCCGCGGCCGCCCAGGCGGTCGAAAATGGTTTGCAGTCTCGTGCTCAGAGCGTCGAGCATGGAATCACTGACTGTACGGTATCATGGGGGTATGAGCAAGGTATGGACCGGGGTCGCGCTCTCGTTGCTCCTCGGGGTCGCGGCACCGGTGGCGGCGCAGACGACGGGCAACCCCGCGAACCCGGGCGACTTCATCAACAACCCGCACCCGGCGATGCCGTGGGCGGGGTACGCCAACCCGAACATGGGCGCCTTCAACTACGGCCAGGTGGTCCAGTACATCACAGTGCCGCCGCAGCCGGTGGAGCTGGAGCTGACGGTGCCCCTCCCCGACGGCGTCCCGGCGCAGACGCAGAAGCAGGTCCAGGAGATTCCCGGCTACGTCATCGCCGAGACGACGACCGGTTACTACTATCCGGAGCGCTGGACGCTCCAGCAGCTCAACGTCGGGGTCTACCAGTGGGTGCAGCTCCCGGCCGAGTTCCGCCGGAAGTAGGCTAGGGCAGCAAGTCCGCGACGGGGATGCGCGCCGCGGGCGCGGCGAGCGGTGCGACGCTCGCTCCGGACTTGAGGATCCGCACACTCTTGTACTTCCAGCCATACCGGGTCGATGCCGAGCGGACCGGCCGGCGGTAGACTTCGAGCACGCGATCCACGAGGTTGACGATCCAGTAATCGGTCACGGCCGCGCGCGCGTAGAGCCCGCCCTTGTGGATACGGTCGAAGGCGAGGCTCGACTTGCCGATCTCGACGATCAGCGTCGGGCGCGCTGGATGCTCGCCCAGGTAGTCCCGCGGCGCTCCTCGGACCACGCTCACGTCCGGCTCGGGCTCAGACTCGTCGTCGAGGGCGATCGGTTCTTGAACCCGAACGTGCCAGCCGCGCCCGAACGCGGCGCGCAGCGCGTCCGACACGAGCCCCGTGGTCACCGCGTGGGGCGCGTGCTTCGGCTCGCGCACGACCATCTGACCGTCCACGAGCTCGATCGGCTCATCCTCGTGGAGGATGCCGAGCTCGATCAGCCGGTCGTACTCCTTGCGCGTCCAGCGGCGCGTCCGAATCTCCAGGGTGCTCATGACGACGTGGAGATGAGTCTAGGGCGCTCGGCGGTTGGAATCAACGTCGCCGCGCAGGTACAGGAGGAGCGCCTAGTATTCGGGCGGCGCGTAGACGGTGACGAAGAAGAGCGGCGCGCGTCCGGGATTGCGCACGTGGTGGCGCGTCCCCGCCGGAATCAGCGCGAGCGTGCCCGGCCCCGCCCGGTGCTCCTGCGCGCCGATCGTCAGGACCACCTCGCCCTCCACGATGTAGACGATCTGATCGCCCGCGTGCTCCTCCGGCGGGCCACCGTCCTCGCCCGGGGCGATCGTCATGACGGCGGTCTGGCTCCGCTCGGTCTGCTGGAGGACGCGGAAGAACTGGCCCCGATGGGCGAGCGCGTCCACGACCTCGGGCGCGCCGCGGCTAGCGCGCGGCATCGCGCAGCGCGCGGACTGCCGCCGCCGGATCGGCGGCGCCGAAGATCGCCGAGCCCGCCACGAGCGTCGTCGCGCCGTCCTGCACGAGCGACTTCGCGAGGCCCGCCTTCACGCCCCCATCCACGGAGACCTCCACGGGCCGGTCGCCGAGGAGGGCCTTCAGCTCGCGGATCTTCCGGTGCGCGCCCGGGATGAACGCCTGGCCGCCGAACCCCGGGTTGACCGACATGACGAGCACCAGGTCGAGGTCATCGAGCACGTAGCGGAGCGCGTCGGGCGGCGTGGACGGGTTCAGCGCGACGCCCGCCTTGGCGCCGAGCTCGCGGATCTGGGCGAGCGTTCGCGACAGATGCGGGCACGCCTCGGCGTGGACCGTGACCATGTCGGCCCCGGCCGCGACGAACTCGGCGATGAAGCGCTCGGGCTCGACGATCATCAGGTGGACGTCGAGCGGGAGGCGCGTGCGCTTGTGGATAGCCGCGACGACGACGGGGCCGATCGTCAGGTTCGGGACGAAGCGGCCGTCCATCACGTCCACGTGGAGCTGGTCGGCCCCGCCTCCCTCGACGCGCTCGATGTCGTCGCCGAGCGCGGCGAAGTCCGCCGAGAGGATCGACGGCGCGATCTTGACCACGACGCTGTTATATCACGCCCGGCGGAAGCGGACGGCCGTGAAGCCGTCGGTGCCGTGGCGGTGGGGGAGGCAGCGGAGCGCGCCGTCCACGTCGAGCGGGATCGGAAACGCCGGTGGGGGGTCCAGGGCGAAGTCCCCGTGGGCCGCGAGGAAGGCCTTCGTGACCTCGTCGTTCTCCTCGGGCTCGAGCGAGCAGGTGGCGTACACGAGCCGGCCGCCCGGCTTCAGCATCGCGGCCGCCGCCTCGAGGATCGTCCGCTGGCGGGCGGCGCCCGCGGCCAGGTCCTCCGGCCGCCGCCGCCACTTCGCGTCGGGGTTGCGCCGGAGCACGCCGAGGTTCGAGCAGGGCGCGTCCACGAGAACGGCGTCGCAGGCGCCGCGGAAGGCCGGGGCGCGCGCCTCGACCGTCCCGTCGAGCGCCTCGACGATCACCACCCCGAGCCGCGCGGCGGCCTCGCCGACGCGCGCGAGCCGCGCCGGCTCGCGGTCGAAGGCGAGGACGCGGCCACGGTTCTCCATGAGCTGGGCGAGGTGGGTGGTCTTCGTGCCGGGCGCCGCGCAGACGTCCGCGACGGCCTCGCCGGGACGCGGCTCGAGGAGCCGCGCCACGAGCATCGAGGCCTCGTCCTGCACCGCGAAGCTCCCGTCGGCGAACGCGCGCCAGGTCCCGGGCGCGCCGCCCCCGCCGACGACCAGGCCCTCCGGCGCCCAGCGCGTGGCCTGCGGTCGCAGCCCCTCCTCGGCGACCAGGCGGGCCGAGAGCGCGTCGCGCCCGAGGCGCAGCGTGTTGGCGCGAAGCGTGAGCGGCGGGCGCTCGTTCATGGCGCGCATCAGCGCCTCGGCCTCCGTCGCCCCGTACCGCCTGACCCAGCGCGCGGCGAGCCAGGTCGGGAACGAGCAGCGGACCGCGAGCGCCTCGACGGGATCGCGCGGCGGCGCGGGCTCGCGCTCGGCGGCGCCGCGCCGCGCGAAGGAGCGCAGCACCGCGTTCACGAACGCCTTGACCCCCGGGGTCCGTGGCGCGAGCGTGACCGCGTCGTTCACCACGGCGAACGGCGGCACGCGCTCGAGGAAGGCGAGCTGATAGGCGGCGAGGCGGAGGAGCACGCGGACGCGCGTGTCGAGCCCGTCGAGGGCGCGCTTCGAGTGGGGCGCCAGGATCCAGTCGAGATAGCGCTGCCAGCGGAGCGCGCCGTAGACCAGCTCGGTCGCGAGCGCCACGTCGCGGAGCGCCAGCGTGCGGCGCGCGAGCTCCGCGTCCAGGAGAATTTCGGGGAACGCCCCGTCGGCCTCGACACCCTCGAGCACCCCCGCGGCGACCGCACGAGCAGGGGACGCCCCTCGCGCTCGCGGGGTCACGGCGTGGTGGAGAGTGCGGAGCGGGGGAACTTGAAGCCGGCACCGAGCCGCGCGCCGCGGAGGTAGTCGGACCACGGCATCAGGCGGCGGTTTTCGGGCTGCACCTCGACGGGCAGGAGCCATCCAGCGGCGGTCGCGATCGCGAGCTCCTCGCTGCCGGCTCGAGGCCGGAATAGCGTGCCCGGCGAGTCCGCGCGCCCGGCTCCCGCCCGGGCGCGCCAGATCGTGAGCCAGCCATCGCGGCTTCGCGTGAGGGCGCCCGGCCACGGATTGCAGCCGCGCACCAGGTTCGCGAGGTCTCGCGCCGGCCGCTCCCAGTCGAGGTGGCCGTCCGTCTTCTTGAGTCGCGGCGCGAGCGTCGCCTCCTCGTGGCGCTGGGGCGTGGGCGTGAGGGTGTCGAGCCGCTCGAGCGTCTCGACGAGGACCTCGGCGCCGAGGACGGCAAGGCGCGCCGCGAGCTCCCCCGCGGTCTCCTCCGGGCCGATCGGTGTCGAGGCCGAGAGGAGGATCGGCCCCGTGTCCATGCCCTCGTCCATCTGGAAGGTCGTGATGCCGGTCACCGTCTCGCCACGCATGATCGCCCACTGGATCGGCGCCGCGCCGCGGTAGCGCGGCAGGAGCGAGCCGTGGACGTTGATGGACCCGCGCGCAGGAGCCTCGAGGACGGCCTTCGGCAGGATCTGGCCGAACGCGACGACCACGGCCACGTCCGCGCCGAGCTCGCGAAGCCGGGGCGCCCACTCGGGGTCGCGCAGGCGCGCGGGCTGGAGGACCGGCACGCCCACCGCGAGCGCGCGCACCTTCACGGCCGACGGCTGGAGTCGCCGGCCGCGGTGGGCCGGGCGGTCCGGCTGCGTGACGACGGCGACGACGTCGTGGCGGGCGAGCACCGCCTCGAGCGTCGGCAGCGCGAACTCGGGCGTGCCGTAGAAGAGGACGCTAAAGCGCGAAGGCGTGGCGGGCGGCGTCCTCGCGGAGACCTTCCTTCTTGATCTTCCGCTTGATGCGATCGCGGGTCACCGGA
>QHSZ01000277.1 GCA_003220595.1 Candidatus Rokuibacteriota bacterium
CCTACATTCAATAAGCCTGGCACGACCGAGGCTGATAGCATGGTGTCCATGGCTCGACGAGTCCCACGGCTGACGACCGGACAGGACCGTGGGCGACTGTCGCCGTGTGTCTGCAACACGCTCCGCATGGTCACCCGCGCGGTGACGCAGCTCTACGACGACGTCCTGCGGCCGAGCGGTCTCCGCGTGACTCAGTTCAGCATTCTCGCGGCCATCGCGGGCATCGGCGAGGCGAACTTGAAGCAGCTCGAGGACGCGCTCGCCATCGACCAGACGACGCTCACGCGCAGCCTCAACCTCCTGGAGCGCGATGGTGTCATCGAGCGCGCGGCGCACCCCGACGGGCGGATCAAGGCGATGCGGCTCACGTCGAAAGGCAGACGAGCCCTCGGAGTCGCACGGCCGCGCTGGGCCCAGGCGCAGGACAAGGTCCTCCGCGAATTGGGGACGAAGGCCTGGATTGAAACCCGCCGGCGGCTGACCCACTTGCTTCACGTCGCCGTCAAGAAGCGACGGCTGGGGCGGGAGCGAAGGCGCGCGCAGCCGAGCCGCGCGCCGCGGCCGCCTCGTCAGCTCGACCGACGCTCGATGCGCGCACCCAGCGCCGCGAGGCGCTGATCGATCCGCTCGTAGCCGCGGTCGATCTGCTGGATGTTCTGGATCGTGCTGGTACCGTCGGCGCACAGGGCAGCGATCAGCAGCGCCATGCCCGCGCGGATGTCCGGGCTCACCAGCTCCTGGCCAATGAGCTGCGAGCGGCCGCTCACGACCACGCGGTGGGGGTCGCAGAGGATCAGCCGCGCCCCCATCGATGCCAGGCGGTCGACGAAGAACAGGCGCGACTCGAACATCTTCTCGAAGATCAGGACCGTCCCCTCGCTCTGCGTGGCCCCGACGACCGCGATGGACGTGAGGTCCGCGGGATAGCCGGGCCAGGGCGCGTCCTCGATCTTCGGGATGGCGCCGCCGAGATCGGACGCGACGCGCAGGTCCTGCCCTCCCGGCACCACGATATGCCGGCCGCTCGCGTCGGGGCCGAAACGGATCCCGATCCGGCTGAACGCGAGCTGGGTGGCCCGGTGCTCGTGCGGTCGCGCCTCCTCGATGGAGAGCTCGCCGCCGGTGACCGCGGCCAGCATGATCAACGAGCCCACCTCGATGTAGTCGGGCCCGAGCGCGTACTCCGCGCCATGGAGGCTGGTGGTGCCGTGGATCACCAGCCGATTGGAGCCGATGCCCTCGATGGTCCCGCCCATGGCATTGATCAGGCGGCAGAGATCCTGGACATGTGGCTCGCAGGCGGCGTTCTCGATGACCGTGGTCCCGAGCGCGAGCGCGGCGGCCATGACCGCGTTTTCGGTGCCCGTGACCGAGGCTTCGTCGAGGAACACCTCGGCGCCGACCAGTCGCTTCTGGGCGCTGAAGATGTACTCGCCGCTGCCCGTTTCGACGGTGCCCCCGAGCGCCTGCAGCGCGAGGACGTGGGTGTCGATACGGCGGCGCCCGATCACGTCGCCGCCCGGGAGCGGCAGCCGCACGTGACCGCGACGCGCCAGGAGCGGCCCGGCGAGCAGGAGCGAGGCGCGGATCTGCCTGCAGACCTCCGCGTTCGGTTCATCGCCGTTCACGCGGTCGGCCCTGAAGGCGAGAGCACCCGCACCGCGGGGCGTCACCGTCACACCGAGGTCGCGGAGGATCGAGACCATGGCTTCCACGTCGCGGATCACGGGCACGTTCGTCAGCACCACCTCATCGGCGGTGAGGAGCGTCGCGGCGATGAGCGGGAGCGCCGCGTTCTTGTTGCCACTCGGGCGGATGCGCCCGCCGATCGGATGACCGCCTTCGATCACGAAGCGCTGATTGGCCATGGCCCTAGAGCTTGCGCATCCGAATCCTCGCAACGGCGTGGTCCGGGCCCTTGACCAAAATGAGGTGGGCTCGCTCACGTGTCGGCAGGATGTTCTCTCGGAGGTTTGGGCCGTTGATGGCGTCCCAGATCTCCCCAGCCATCTGCTCGGCAGCCTCGTCGGACAACGCCGCATACCGGCGGAAGTAGGACTCCGGCTCCTTGAAGGCCGTGGCCCGCAGCAAAAGAAAGCGCTCGATGTACCAACGGCGGGCATCGTGTTCCGGCGCGTCGACGTAAATGCTGAAGTCGAAAAAGTCGGAGACGAAGACCGGTGGGTCACGGCGTGACGCTGTCTGGAGGACATTCAACCCCTCGAGGATCACAACGTCGGGCCGGTCGATCACCATGGCCTCCCCCGGCACGATGTCATAGGTGAGGTGAGAATAGACCGGACAGGACACGGGCGACCGGCCCGCCTTCATGTCGGCAAGGAAACGGATGAGCCGCGGGAGGTCGTAGCTCTCGGGGAACCCCTTACGGCCCATCAGCCGACGCTCTTCGAGAATGCGCCGTGCATGCAGGAAGCCGTCGGTGGTGACCAGCTCGACGTTGGGGTGCTCCGGCCAGCGCGCGAGGAGCTCGCGCAAGATCCGCGCGGTCGTGCTCTTCCCCACCGCGACACTCCCAGCGAGGCCGATGACGTAGGGCACCTTGGCCGTCGCGTCACCGAGGAACGTGGCCCGAGCTCGGTAGAGCGTCTGCTCGGCCTCGACGTAGAGGTGGAGCAATCTGGCCAGTGGCAGGTAGACCTCGATGACCTCGTCCATCGCCACCCGCTCGTTGAGCCCCTGAAGACGCAGGAGGTCCTCGGGCGTGAGCGTGAGGGTGGTGCCGGCGCGCAGCCGGGCCCACTCGCCCCGGGCCAGTTCAGTGTAGGGTGACCAGGACATCACCGAGTCTCAGGCTTCGTGGCTCCACGACTCACGCTATGGTAGTCGATGCTCCCGCGAAATTTCCAACGGAGAAATGTCTTTGGAGGTCTGGGGCTTGGTCGCTAGACTGGCCCCGTCGAACGAAAAGCTCAAAGGGGGCACCGATGATCCCATCCCGATCAGTGGGCGGTCTTGCTCTGCTGGTGGTCGCTATGGCGTTGGCCGGTTGTGGGGCCACGCGCAGCTCGCCGGACAATCCCCTCAGCGCTGGCGGGCTGACGCCGAGCCTCGAGGACAAGGAGGCTGGGCTCGTCGCCGTGGCACCCGGCTTCGCCGTCAAAGGCTACGCGACCCTCACGGTCGCGCGCTTCCCTGTCACCGACAAGCTCGACGACGAGGGCGATCGGAGATTTGCCGCCAAGATGGCCGCGTTCTATCGGACCGAGCTGGTGCGCCGCCTCCGCGAGAGCGGGCTCTTCCAGCGCGTCGTGGAGGTGGACGGGGCAGGCTATCAGCCGCGCCAGGGCGAGCGGGTGCTGAAGCTGGAGGGAGCGATCACGCGGCTCGGCCGGGGGTCGCAGGCCGCCCGCTACTTCGCCGGGCTCTACGGCGCAGGCCGCGCCCGCGCGCAGGCCGACGTACGGTTCGTCGAGGCACCCTCGGGCAAGGTGGTCTTGGCCACCGCCGACCGTCGCGTGGCCTCGATCGGCTTGTTCGGCGGAGACGACGAAGATCACCTGCGCGAGTCGTTCGACGACATGGCGCGTGATCTGGCGAAATTTCTCGTGCGGCTGTCGAAGGGCGAAGCCCCGAGAAAGGACTGATGCCCGCGCGACCTTGACACTCCTCGCCCCCGCGCATAGGGTGACCTCACGATGATCGAGGACGCGAGCAAGCCCGAAGGGATCGGCGGCTGGCTCATCCTCGTCGCGATCGGGCTCTGCGTGCAGCCGATGCTGCTGCTCAAGGCGATCGCCGACAACGTCGCGATCTTCGATCCCGACACGTGGCGCGCCCTGACGACGCCCGGCGCGCCTGCCTACCATCCGCTCTGGGCGCCGCTCCTGCTCGGCGAGACGGGCGTGAACCTGGTGCTGTTCGCGTGGTCCGGCGTCCTGCTCTACGTGTTCTTCGCCAAGAAGCGCGGCTTTCCGCGGCTGGTGGTCGCGTACATGGGCGTGAGCGTGGCGGCGGTGCTAGCCGATCTCGCGCTCGCGCGAGCGATCCCGTCGGCCCAGGCGCACCTCACGGCGAGCGACTACCGGCAGGTGGGCCGCTCGGCGATCAGCGCGGCCGTCTGGATCCCGTACTTCTTGCGCTCGAGGCGCGTAGCGGCTACGTTCGTCCACTGATCGAGACCGCAGCGAACGACACCGGAGGGAGGTTCCTATGATCCGCGTCAGCGTGCTGTACCCCGCCACTGAGGGCAAGAAGTTCGACATCGACTACTACAAGAACAAGCACATGAAGCTCGCGACCGAGCGCCTCAAGCCCTTCGGCCTGATCCGGAGCGAGGTGGACAAGGGGGTCGCGGGCGGCGCCCCCGGCGCGGCCGCGCCCTACGTCGCCGCCTGCCACTTCTACTTCAACGCGATCGCCGACTTCCAGAAGGGGATGGGCACCCACGGCAAGGAGCTCACGGCCGACATCCCGAACTACACGAACATCTCGCCGCAGATCCAGATCAGCGAGATCATCGGCTAGCGCCGGCCGTGCCCGCCGCGTACGACGTCGTCGTGATCGGGGGCGGCAACGCCGCCATGTGCGCGGCGCTGTCCGCGCGCGAGGCGGGCGCCCGCGTCCTCGTCCTCGAGAAGGCGCCCGAGGCCTGGCGCGGCGGCAACGGCTTCTTCACGGCGGGCGGCTTCCGCTTCGCGTTCAAGAGCTTCGAGGAGCTCTGCGCGCTCGTCGGCGATCTCTCCGCGGAAGAGCAGGCCTCGATGGAGGTCGATCCCTACACGGAGGAGCAGTTCTACGACGACCTCATGCGGGTCACCGAGGACTGCGCCGACCCCGACCTGGCGATGCAGCTCGTGCGCGAGTCGCAGCCGACGGTGCGCTGGATGCGGGACCGCGGCGTCCGCTGGATCCCGATGTTCGGCCGGCAGGCCTACAAGGTCGGCGGGCGCTTCCGCTTCTGGGGCGGGCTCGTGCTGGAGGCGGTCGGGGGCGGTCCCGGGCTCATCGACATGGAGTACGCCGCGGCAGCGAAGGCGGGGATCGAGGTGCGCTTCGAGGCGAAGGCGGCGCGCCTGGTGACGGACGAGCGCGGCGCCGTCACGGGAGTCGTCGTGCGCACGCCCGCGGGCACGGAGACGCTCGGGGCGCGCGCCGTCGTGCTCGCCGCGGGCGGCTTCGAGGCCAACCCCGAGATGCGCACGCGCTACCTCGGCCGCAACTGGGAGCTCGCGCGGGTGCGGGGCACGCCCTACAACACGGGCGATGGCATCCGGATGGCGCTCGAGATCGGCGCGCTGCCCTGGGGCCACTGGAGCGGTTGCCACTCCGTTCAGTGGGACCTGAACGCGCCCTGGCACGGCGACCGGAAGGTCGGCGACAATTTTCAGAAGCATTCCTACCCGCTCGGGATCATCGTCAACCTCCGCGGCGAGCGCTTCGTGGACGAGGGCGCCGACTTCCGCAACTACACCTACGTGAAATACGGGCGCGCGGTCATCGAGCAGCCGCGGCGCGCCGCGTTCCAGATCTTCGACCAGAAGGTGCTCCACCTCCTGCGCGAGGAGTACCGCATCCGCGAGGTCACGAAGGCCGAGGACGCGACC
>QHSZ01000278.1 GCA_003220595.1 Candidatus Rokuibacteriota bacterium
CGCGCGAGATCGTTCACCACCGCGAGCTCGGTCGTGGCCGAGCCCAGAACGAGGCGGGCGAATTCCGGGCCCAGTGGCGAGGCGAGCAGGCCGCGCGCCGGACCCTCGGGCGCGTCCCACACGAGGAGCCCGCTGAGCTCGCCCCGGCCGGGGACGATCCCGGCGCCGATGAACGCCAGACGCTCCGCGCCAGCCGGCGGGCGGGCGCGCGCGGCGTCGGCCAGCGATGCCGCGAGCGGGATCGGTGATGACGCGGGCGTCGACACGGAGAGGGTCATCTGGGTCGGGCCGACGTCGCCGAAGGCGAAGACGGCGGTGGTCGGCCCCTGACCCGGCACCGTCTGGAGAAAGCCGAGCTGCCTCAGCGCGCCCTGCAACTCGGCGCGGAGCCCGCCGCTGCTCGCCGCGCTCCCCCCGAAGTTCTGCGCCAGCTCGGTCTGCGTCGCGAACACCTCCTCGTCCCACGTCCTGAGGGACTCGCCACTCCAGCCGAGGTCGGTCGTGGCGTCGAGCGCGTCTGGATTCCCCTGCCGGCGCTCGAAGGTGTGGCGGTACACGAGCGGCTCGGGACTCTGGGTCGGCCTCGCCCAATTGGGCGCCTCCCCCACGCCGCGGTCGCCGATCGTGATCCGGTCCTCCGCCGTCTTCGCCAGCACGCGTCCCGCGGTGAAGTCCACGAGCGCCCACAGCAACAGGCCTTCAGGGAAGCTGCGCATCAAGGGCACGGTCACCGGGGAGCACGCGAAGGGTCCGCAAGTCTCCCGGACGATCTGCTCGCCGGTCCGATCCAGGCCGTAGAGCGGCTGGGCCACGCGCGGCCAGCGGAAGAACGGCGGCGGGGCGTGATCGACCCGCACCACGCCGATCAGGTGGCCGGCGGTGTTCACCGACGTCTCCGTGAGCCTCCACGAGTAGGTCGCCGCCTCGGTCGGCGACTGGCGGAGGTCGTAGTGGGCGGCGTCGAGGACGACGGCGAAGGTGTCCGCGAACGCCACCGCCCGGTTCGCGAGGTTCCGAATCCGGGGCGATGCGACCTCGACGCCCGCGGGGACGTAGGCGCCCGGGACGCCGGGAATCGGAACCGTCCACTGGAGGACGACGGTCCGCTCGTACTCGACGCTCTGCTGCCGATACTCGAGCGTCTGGTCGAGGCTCACGGTGGTGTCGAGGGAGACACCCGCCTGGGGCAGCGTGAAGGACGCGATCGGCCGGAGCGTCACCACCGGCCCGCCGGGCGCGTCCTCGGCGACGATCTCGATCGAGCTCGGCAGGCGTGGCACGGCGTAGGCGGCGACGCGATTGGGCCGGCCGGGCCCGAAGGCGGACCGCCCCACGAGCTGGTCCTGACCGTCGCCCCAGCGCATCGCCTCGAAATCGTCCGCCGTGAGCGGAGACGCGCCGTCCGCAGGCGTCAGGAGGAAGACGCCTTTCGGCGTCCGCAGCTTCCACCGCGGCGGAGTATCGCCGCCGTCCAGGAAGACCTCCTCGACACGCACGCCGCCCAGCACCTTGCCGATCACGGCGCCCGGGAACGCGCCGGCCGGGCGCTCCTCCCCGAGCGTGCCCGTGTAGACGGCGACGAACCGCTCCGCGCCTGCGGGCCCTGTCACGGGCACCGCGGGCAGCGGGTCGCCGGGCCCGGCCCGTCCCACCGCGATGGACTCGCTGGCCGGCCGTCGCAGGCCGTCGTCGCCGTCGGCGTAGAGCGTCAGCGTCCCTCCGTCGAGCGCGTCCGTCGACGCGTTGGTGCCGACCAGCCGGAGCCCGTCGTCGTCGTCGACGAGATCCACGTCGAGCCTGCCGCGAAAGAAGTAGTCGAGCAGGGCGGCCCCGTAGCCCACGGCGCGCGGCAGCAGCGCGCCCGCATAATCCTCGTGGACGCGGGCGTCGAGCATCCATCCAGCACTCGGCACCGGCCCCGCCTGCGCTGCGGCGAGGGCATCGAACAGCATCCCGTCGGTCACAAAGTGGGTGATCGCCGCGCCGTCCCGGCTCTTGGTGAAGTAGCGGCGGAACGTGCCGAGCGTCTCTTCGACGATCGGTCCGACGTCCAGGCTTGCCGCCCGGGGAAGCTCGAACCTGCGAAAGAGCGTCCCGCGGCTCAGGAAATTGCCGTTCGTGTACTCGGCGGCGCCGATGCCAGGCCCCTCGTCCCCCAGCACGCCGGCGTCCGCCGGCGCGCGGAAGACGTCGGCGTCGATCAGGCGTGCCACTGGCACCGGGGCGCGACTCGTGGGCGTCGCCGTGAAGATCGAGGGCTCCGGGCCTCGCGGCGACGCATTCAACAGGGCCGCAAACCGGTCAGGCCGAGCGATCCGCGTCTCCTCGACCCATTGCTCGTACCAGTCGGAGCGGACACGGGGAGGATGGACGTCATTGCGAGCATGCGCCGGCACGAAGGCGTCTTGAACGAGATGGGTGAGATGGCCGAGGGTTTCGAACAGCTCCCCGAACGCGCGGTCGCGTCCCGGCTCGGGTCCGGCGTCGTCTCGGTTCGGCCTCGTCAGCGCCGCCAGGTATCGCCGGCGCGCGTCCTGCCATGACCATCTTCCCCCGAGCGAGGGCAACGGCACGGGCGTGAAGACGAAGGTCGAGGGTTGCTCGTCGTTTTGCTGCCAGAGAACGGATGATTGGCCACGGACGAGCGCCGTGCCGAGCATCGGACCCGCTCGCAGCCCCGCATCGTCCCACGGGTCGATCAGGGGATTGTGGAAGTGGTTCAGCGAGCGGAACGAGGGGATGTCCTCCGACAAGGCGCCGTCGCCGATCAGCTCGTCGACCCGCCGCACGCCCGGCCTCGCCACTCCGCGAAACGTCGTCGTCACCCCCCCACTCAGACCGAGCTCAAACTTGAGGACCCGATCGATCGAGGACACCTCTCTCGATGCCGACTTCACGGCGAGCTGTGCGTGCGTTTCGGCTTCGTACGCGATCGCGGCGCCGCCATGGACAGTGACAACGAGCAGCAGGGAAAGCGTCCTCACGCGTCGCATGGACTCACCTCGTGCGAAGGCCGAGGTCGCGAGCCTCGGTGTCTCGAGCCTCGTCGAGTCGCCTTGTCCGCTCTGGGGGCACAAGGGTGGGGGCGTGGCCGTACGGGCCGTGAAAGAACTTCAGCCGTTCCTCGCGGGTCTGGAGCGGCGGGAGCTGCAGCACGACGCCTTCACCCTCGAAGCGCTTCCAGGCCTCTTCGAGCTTCGCCTTGCTCTCCCACGCCGGAAGCTGGTCCCAGTCCCGAGCCCCCTGAAATCGCCACTGGCCGTAGCCCGGCTTGAAGATCACCATCTCGCGTGACACCTTCCTCCACGGCAGCAGCGCGAAGACCCAGCGCCGTGGAATGACGACGCGGCCGTCCGGACCGGTGACGACCTCCTCGGCGTCGTGATATTCGCCGCCGGCCCAGCCCGCCCACGAGCCCGTGTACTTGATCCAGTACATGAGGACGACGACGCCCTCGAGGGGCTGGCCGCTGTCGGCATCCACCACCTGCGCCTTCCAGGGGCCCTCGGCGAACACTGCGCTTGCTCCCGGAAGGCACATCAAGCACCCGACGGCGAGGAGCGCGGCGACCCGGCTCCGTGTCACGAGCGAGCGGAGACTCATCAGAACCTCTCGATGCGCCAGACGCCATCCGCATCGGCGGCGAAACGCACGTCGAAGCCCCGCACGAGCCCCGCATCTGTCCGCGTCGCGCGGTAGAGGGCGCTGCCGTCTCCGACCCTGACCAGCGTCAGGTCGGTCAGGATCGTGTCGATCGCCGGCAGGCGGGTGGCGATGATCTGGAACGCCGTCGCATAGTCGTCTCTCGAGTCGGCGCCGATGTAGCCGACCGCGCGCGCGACCTCGCCGGCCCGCAGCGCGTCCTTCAGCCCCCGCCACTTCGCCTGGAGCAGCGTGTCGAGCGCTCCAACATCGTACGCGTGCACGAGCGTGGTGGCAGTGGTCTGACGCCCCTCGGGATCGGTCGCCGTCGCCGTCGCCACGTACAGGCCCGGCCGCGTATAGATGAAGCGCTGTCCCGCGAGGCTCGTTCCGGTGAAGTCGATCACGCCGTCGCCGTCGAGATCGAGGGCGATGGTGCCGGGGGTGGCACCGAGCAGCGAGAACGACACCGTCAGCGGTGCTGGGCCATTCTGCGGGCTCACGTGAAGGGTCGCGCCCTCGCCACGCGTCGCCGCGACGGCGATGCCGACCGTCTGCGTGGCCGTGGCGCCGCTGGCCGTGGTCGCCGCCGCCGTCAATGCCGTGGTGTCCGAGACGACGGGCACGAGGGCCATGAACGTCGTCCCCTGAACGGCTGCCGACGCTCCGTTGACGGTGACGCCGACCTCGGCGCCGGCCGCCTCGACGATGCCGCGGACGACGAACAGTCCCACCGGTACCGTCGTGCCGGCGGCCGGATCCGTGATCGTGACGCTGACGTCACCGGCCGTGAAGCGCCGCTGCGCGGCCGCGCCCTCGTTGCCGGCGAGGTCGCGCGCCTTGACTTCGAAGAGGTGCGAGCCCGGGACCAGGCCGGACACGGTCACGCGCGTCGCCGAGCCGAACGCCGACCAGCGTCCGCCGTCGACACGCCATGCGAACTCGAGGCTCGCCACCGGCGTCAGATTGTCCCCGCCCGTGAAGTCGAACGTCGCCGCGTCCGGCATCGTCGCCGACGGCCCGCCGGTGATCCGCGTGTCCGGCGGCGTATTGTCCAC
>QHSZ01000257.1 GCA_003220595.1 Candidatus Rokuibacteriota bacterium
GTGCAGGTCCACGCGCGTGGGGACCCGCTCGAGTACGAACGCGCCGAGCGCGCGGTTGAGCTCCACCGACGTCATGGGATACGTCTTGAAGGCGCGCCGGGCGCTGATCCTGAACGAGGCGAAGGTGCGCCCCTCGATGAGCCGGCCGACCACGGCCTTCATCGCGTCGAGCGTGGACGGAACGCGGTACGCGAGCGCGGCGCTCGCCACGCCGCAGACGCGGAGCGCCCGCTCGCGCACGCGCTCGGGCGCCGGGTGGACGTCGAGGTCGAGGAGAATACGACCCGAGAGCTGGCGCAGGCCCACGGGGGCGAGGTCCGAGGTGGCTCGGGCGAGGTTCCGGGCGAGGTGCCGGAGGAAGAGCGGGCGGTTGCCGCGCTTGAGCCCGATCTCGTGGTAGTGCACGAGCACCGCGGGACGCAGCCGGGTCATGGCCGTGTGGACCTTTGGACAACGCGGGGCCGGGGCCCCGCCGTCCGAGGCGAACCATCAGTCATTGGGACCGGGGGCCGCGAGGCCGGCCTCATCCGTGGGTGGCCTGAGCCAGGTGCGCTGCAAGAACCTGCGCCCGTTCCAGCTCCTCGGGCGTGTTGACGTTCATGAACACGAGCGCCGGGTCGCGGTAGCGCCCGACCGCGGCCTCCGCGATCTCGACCACGCGGACCCCCTCGAAGAACTCCACGATCTTGAGCCGCCCGGCCACGAGCCGCGCCTCGATGTGCGGCAGGCAGCTCTTGGCGTACGCGGCGTGCAACGTTTCCCACTGGCCGCCGACGCGCGGGATCACGACATCGCCCTCGCCCGCCCGCGCGACGACCAGCCTGACGACGTCGGGGTGGAGGAACGGCATGTCGCACGCCACCGTGAACGCGGCATCGCCGGGCGCCGCCCGGAGACCCGAGTAGATGCCGCCGAGCGACCCGTGATCGGGATAGACGTCACCGACCATCGGCAGGCCGAGAAAGGCGTAGAGCTCCGGCGTGTTGGTCACGACGAGGAGCCCGTCCACCGCCGGGGCGACCGCGGCGACGACGCGCTCGACGATCCGCCGGCCGCCAAGCTCCAGCAGCGCCTTGGGACGACCGCCCATGCGCGTGCTCTTGCCTCCCGCCTGGATCACGCCCGTCACCTTCACGGCCTCACCGCCCCCTGTCGGACGACCCGGGGCGGCTCGACCGTCGTGTCGAGCACGGTCGAGGGCTCGCCGCCCCGCGTCGGCCCTCCGTCGAGCACCAGCTCGATCCGGTCCCTGAAGTATGCCAGGACGTCCGCGGCCGTCGTGGGAGGTCTGCCGCCGCTCGCGTTGGCGCTCGGCGCCGTCACCGGCGCGCCGAGCGCCTCGACGAGGCCGCGCGCGACCGGATGCGGCGAGACGCGCACCCCGATCGTCCCCGTGCCGGCCGTGACTTCCTCGGGCACGTGGGCACCCGCCGCCACGACGAGCGTCAGCGCGCCGGGCCAGTGACGTGCCGCGAGCGCCCGCGCCGCGGGACCGAAGACCCCGACGCGCTCGGCCATGGCGAGCGAGTCGACGAGCACGAGAAGCGGCTTGGTCTCGGGTCTCCCCTTCAGCTCGAACACGCGCCGGACCGCGGCGCGGTCGAGCGCCGGGGCGCCGAGCCCGTAGAAGGTCTCCGTCGGGAACGCCACGAGCCCGCCGCCGCGGAGAACGGCCGCCGCCTCCTCGAGGACCGGGGCCTCGGGCCGCCGCGGATCCACGAGCGCGATGCGGGTGCGCGGTGGCGTCACGTCCCCCGCGGCGACGACTTCAGCCTGTCGGCGACCCGCCGCGCACGCTCGTCCACCTCGGCGGCGAGCGCGCTCCGATATGCCGCGAGCCGCTTGGCGAGCGTCGGATCGCCGGCCGCGAGGATCTGGACGGCCAGGATCCCGGCGTTGGCGGCGCCCCACGGGCCGATCGCGACCGTCGCGACGGGCACGCCCTTCGGCATCTGGGCGATCGAGAGGAGCGCGTCGAGACCCCCGAGCGGCGTCGCGGCGAGCGGCACGCCGATCACCGGCAGGGGCGAAAGCGAGGCGAGGAACCCGGGGAGCGCCGCCGCGCCGCCCGCGCCGGCGATCAGCACCCCGATCCCGCGCGTGTGGGCGGTCGTCGCGTACTCCCGCGTGCGGTCGGGCGTGCGGTGGGCGGAGGCGACAACGACCTCGCTCCCGACCTCGAGTGCGTCGAGCACCTTCACCGCCTCGAGCATCACCTCGAGGTCCGAGTCGCTGCCGAGCACGATCCCGACGCGCGCGGCTCCCTTCACGTGGAGCTCCTTTCAGGCCATCTCACCGCTCGCCTCGCCGCCGCGGCGGCGCCTCGGCTCGCACGGCCCCTCCGTACCATCTCACCGCTCGCCTCGCCGCCGCGGCGGCGCCTCGGCTCGCACGGCCCTCTGTCCGATATCGGTGCGGTAGTGCATCCCGTCGAAGCGGATCTCGCCGACGGCGTCGTACGCCGCCCGGATCGCCCCGGGCAGGTCGGCGGCGACCGCGGCGACGGAGAGCACGCGTCCGCCCGCCGTCACCAGCCGACCCTCGACCTGCTTCGTCCCCGCGTGGAACACGCGCACGCCGGGCTTTGCCTCAGCGCGCGTCAGCCCCTCGATCGGGGCCCCGGTCGCGTACGCGCCCGGGTAGCCGCCGGAGGCGACGGTCACGCACACCGAGGCGCGCCGGGGCCACGGCGGCGCGGCGGGCCAGGCCTCGCCCCGCGCCGCCGCCGTGAGCAAGGGCACGAGGTCGCCCGGCGCGCGCAGCATCAGCGCCTGGCATTCCGGATCGCCGAAGCGGCAGTTGAACTCCACGACCTTCGGCCCCTCGGCCGTCAGCATGAGCTGCACGAAGAGCACGCCCTGGTAGGCTCCCGCCTCGCGCGCGAGGGCCGCGAAGGTCGGCCGGACGATCGTCTCCATGACGTGCTTCTCGAGCGCGTCGTCGAACGCGACCACCGGCGAGTACGCCCCCATCCCGCCGGTGTTCGGGCCGCGGTCGCCGTCGAGGACGGCCTTGTGGTCCTGCGCGGCCCCGAACGCGAGCGCGTCGCCGCCGTTCGAGAGGGCGAAGAACGAGATCTCCTCGCCCACGAGGAACTCCTCGACGACCACGGTCGTCCCCGACGCGCCGAAGACCCGGCGCTCCATGCAGAGGGCGATGGCGTCGTCGGCCTCCGCGAGCGTGCGGCAGACGATCGCGCCTTTGCCGGCGGCGAGGCCGTCGGCCTTGACCACCAGGGGCGTGCCGAGATCGCGGCAGTAGCGCCGCGCGCGCGCCGGATCGTCGAACGTCGCGAAGCGCGCGGTGGGGATCCCGTGGCGCGCCAGCAGGGCCTTCGCGAACGCCTTCGAGCCCTCGATCGCCGCGGCTCGCGCGGTCGGGCCGAAGACGCATAGACCGGCCGCGCTGAGGCGATCCGCGAGCCCGGCAACCAGCGGCACCTCCGGCCCCACCACCGTCAGATCGATGCGCTCGCGTCTGGCGAGGGCGACGAGCTCGTCGTGCGCGTCCGCCCCGATGCCCACGCACGTGGCGTGGCGCGCGATGCCGGGGTTGCCCGGGGCCGCGAGCAGCACGTCCACCAGTGGGCTCTCGGAGATCCTCCACGCCAGGGCGTGCTCGCGACCACCGCCGCCGACGAGCAGGATCCTCACTCGCCCGCCCCCTTCTCCGGCGGCTCGACGAGCTCGAGGTGGGCCCGGGCGATCCGCGCCCATGGGCTGCCCGCGTCGAGGTCGAGGTACCGCTGCCAGTGCCGGACCGCCTCGTCGCCGCGCCCCGCGCGCGAGAGCGCCCCCGCCAGATTGAAGTGGGCGTCGGCGTAGTCCGGCGCGAGCTCGAGGGCCGCCCGGTAGTCCCGGATCGCGTCTTCGATGGCGCCGCGGTCCTCGTGGAGGGAACCCAGGTTGTAGGCGGCTTCGCAGCAGCGCGGGTCCTGCTCGAGCGCCGTCCGGTATGCCGCGTCGGCCTCGTCGTAGCGTCCCATCCGGTGGAGCAGGAGGCCGAGGTTGTTCCAGGCCGCGGCGTACGTCGGGTCGATCGCCACGACGCGCCGGTAGGCATCGACCGCCTCCTCCCAGCGCGCCGGGTCGCCGTCCCACTCGCTCGCGCGCTCGAACCATGTCTCCGCTTGCTCGACGGGCGGGGCGAGCGGTCTCACCAAGCCCGTGCGCAGGGTCGCCGTGGCGTCTGCCGCGAGGCCGCCCGAGTCGAGCCCCAGCACGAGCTGGCCGCTCCGCGGGTCGAACCTGACGCGGTCGGACTCGGCGAGGAGCCGGTCACCGTCGAGGACGAGGCGTAGCTCGGCCAGCGGCTGCTCGAGCCCGGGGTCCTGGCGGCGGAGCGCGGCCAGCGTCTGCTTGATCTGGCGCACGGACGCGCCGGCGTCGAGCAGCGCGCTCGCGGCCCGCAGCGCCAGCAGATCACGGAAGGTGTAGCCCGCATCGCCGCGCAGGAGCTCGAGCCGGCGGAGTTGGGCGGCGCGCTTCGGTGTGAGAGTGAGGATGCGCGTGAGCTCCCGGAGGCCGTAGACGCGCTCGGGCTGCGGCTTCGTCACTGGTCGCACCGGCTAGTGGCGGAAGTGACGGATGCCCGTCAGCACCATCGCCATGCCGTGCTCGTCGGCCGCCTTGATGACCTCGTCGTCGCGGAGCGAGCCGCCCGGGTGGACCACCGCCGTCGCGCCGGCTTTCGCGACCACGTCGAGACCGTCGCGGAAGGGGAAGAAAGCGTCGGACGCGCACACGCTTCCCCGCGTCTCGAGGCCGAGCTCCTGGGCGCGCATGACCGCCAGGCGCGCCGAGTCGACGCGGTTCATCTGGCCCGCGCCCACCCCGACCACCTGGCCCCGCGTGGCCAGCACGATCGCGTTCGACTTCGCGTGCTTGGCGACGCGCCAGGCGAAGGTGAGCGCGGCCAGCTCCGCGGCGGTCGGCTGTCGCTTCGAGACCGTCTTGAGCGCGCCCGCGTCCAGGTCGGTCAGGTCGGCGGTCTGCGCCAGGAGCCCGCCCCAGACGCTCCGGTACTCGACCACCTGCGACGGCGCGCGTGCGCGGTCGCACGGCGCCTCGAAGACCCGGCACTTCTTCTTGGTCCGCCGGAGCTCCTCGAGCGCGTCGGGCGCGAAGGCGGGCGCGAACAGGATCTCGACGAAGATCCCGGCGAGCTCCTGGACGACGGCCAGGTCGAGGGTGCGGTTGACGCCGACGATGCCGCCGTAGATTGAGACCGGGTCGCACGCCTTGGCCCGCGCCATCGCCTCGCCCGCGGTCGCGCCGAGGGCCACGCCGCACGGGTTCGTGTGCTTGATGACGACGGCCGCGGGCTCCTCGAACTCGAGGAGGAGGCCGAGCGCGGTCCAGGCCGCGGCGTACGTCGGGTCGATCGCCACGACGCGCCGGTAGGCATCGACCGCCTCCTCCCAGCGCGCCGGGTCGCCGTCCCACTCGCTCGCGCGCTCGAACCATGTCTCCGCTTGCTCGACGGGCGGGGCGAGCGGTCTCACCAAGCCCGTGCGCAGGGTCGCCGTGGCGTCTGCCGCGAGGCCGCCCGAGTCGAGCCCCAGCACGAGCTGGCCGCTCCGCGGGTCGAACCTGACGCGGTCGGACTCGGCGAGGAGCCGGTCACCGTCGAGGACGAGGCGTAGCTCGGCCAGCGGCTGCTCGAGCCCGGGGTCCTGGCGGCGGAGCGCGGCCAGCGTCTGCTTGATCTGGCGCACGGACGCGCCGGCGTCGAGCAGCGCGCTCGCGGCCCGCAGCGCCAGCAGATCACGGAAGGTGTAGCCCGCATCGCCGCGCAGGAGCTCGAGCCGGCGGAGTTGGGCGGCGCGCTTCGGTGTGAGAGTAAGGATGCGCGTGAGCTCCCGGAGGCCATAGACGCGCTCGGGCTGCGGCTTCGTCACTGGTCGCACCGGCTAGTGGCGGAAGTGACGGATGCCCGTCAGCACCATCGCCATGCCGTGCTCGTCGGCCGCCTTGATGACCTCGTCGTCGCGGAGCGAGCCGCCCGGGTGGACCACCGCCGTCGCGCCGGCTTTCGCGACCACGTCGAGACCGTCGCGGAAGGGGAAGAAAGCGTCGGACGCGCACACGCTTCCCCGCGTCTCGAGGCCGAGCTCCTGGGCGCGCATGACCGCCAGGCGCGCCGAGTCGACGCGGTTCATCTGGCCCGCGCCCACCCCGACCACCTGGCCCCGCGTGGCCAGCACGATCGCGTTCGACTTCGCGTGCTTGGCGACGCGCCAGGCGAAGGTGAGCGCGGCCAGCTCCGCGGCGGTCGGCTGTCGCTTCGAGACCGTCTTGAGCGCGCCCGCGTCCAGGTCGGTCAGGTCGGCGGTCTGCGCCAGGAGCCCGCCCCAGACGCTCCGGTACTCGACCACCTGCGACGGCGCGCGTGCGCGGTCGCACGGCGCCTCGAAGACCCGGCACTTCTTCTTGGTCCGCCGGAGCTCCTCGAGCGCGTCGGGCGCGAAGGCGGGCGCGAACAGGATCTCGACGAAGATCCCGGCGAGCTCCTGGACGACGGCCAGGTCGAGGGTGCGGTTGACGCCGACGATGCCGCCGTAGATTGAGACCGGGTCGCACGCCTTGGCCCGCGCCATCGCCTCGCCCGCGGTCGCGCCGAGGGCCACGCCGCACGGGTTCGTGTGCTTGATGACGACGGCCGCGGGCTCCTCGAACTCGAGGAGGAGGCCGAGCGCGGCCGAGAAGTCGAGCAGGTTGTTGTAGCCGAGCTCGGGCCCGTGCAGCTGTCGCACCGCGGCGAGACCCGCGCGCGGGCCGTCGAGCGGCCGGTAGAAGGCCGCCGCCTGGTGCGGGTTCTCGCCGTAGCGGAGAGCCAGCGCGCGCTCGGCGTCGAGCCGCAGCCGCGCCGGGAGCTCGTCGGCCGCCCCCGGTGCCGCGCCCGTCGCTCCCGGCGCGCGGAGATAGGCGGCGATCGCCGCGTCGTACTGCGCCGTCCGCCGGAACGCCTCCTGCGCGAGCCGGTAGCGCGTGGCCTCGCTGAGCCCGCCCTCCTGAGCCCTGAGCTCATCGAGCACGAGCGCGTACTGGGACCGGTCGGTCACGACGCCGACGCTCGCGTGGTTCTTGGCCGCGGCGCGGATCAGCGTCGGGCCGCCCACGTCGATCTGCTCGATCGCCTCGGCGAGCGTCACACCCGGCTTCGCCACCGTCGCCTCGAACGGATAGAGCGCGACGACGACCAGGTCGATCGGCGGGACGCCGTGCCTGTCGAGCGCCTCCAGATGGGCGGGCACGTCCCGTCGAGCGAGGATCCCGCCGTGGATCTTCGGGTGGAGCGTCTTCACCCGGCCGTCGAGCATCTCCGGGAACCCGGTGACGTCGCTCACCTCACGGACGGGGACGCCCGACACGCGCAGAAGCCGGGCCGTCCCCCCGGTGGAGAGGATCTCGACGCCGAGTCCCGCGAGCGCCCGGGCGAAGTCGACGACGCCGGTCTTGTCGTGGACCGACACGAGCGCGCGCCTGACCCTCATCGCACGAGCACCTTGCGTCCGGCGAGCGTCAGTCGCCCCTCGGCGAAGAGGCGGACGGCCTCGGGGTAGAGGCGGTGCTCCACGGCGAGGATGCGCGCGGACAGCGACTCCTCCGTGTCGTCCGCGTCCACGGCCACGCTCGATTGCAAGATAATCGGCCCGCTGTCGACGCCCTCGTCGACGAAGTGGACCGTGGCGCCGGCGAGCTTGACGCCGTGGTCGAGCGCCTGCCGTTGCGGGTGGAGACCCGGGAACGCCGGAAGCAACGACGGATGGACGTTCAGGATGCGGCCGGAGAACGCGCGGACGAACCCGCCCGTGAGGATCCGCATGAAGCCGGCGAGGCAGACGAGCCCGACGCGGTGCTCGTCGAGCGCCCGGCCGAGGGCCACGTCGTACGCGACGCGGTCACCGAAGTCCTTCGGGTTGAGCCAGACGGCGGCGACGCCGCCCGCCCGCGCGCGCGCGAGCGCCGGCGCCTGCTCCTTGTCCCCAACGACGACGACCACGCGCGCCGGGTAGCCCGGCCGCGCGGCGGCGTCGAGGAGCGCCTGGAGGTTCGAGCCGCGCCCCGAGACGAGGACGCCCACCCGCAGCCGGTCGTCGTCGGCGCGCGTCACGCGACGAGCTCCACGCCGCGCGCGCCGCTGACGATCTCACCGATGCGGACCGCCCGCTCGCCCCCGTCGGCCAGGGCGCGGAGGGCGCGCTCGGTCGCCGCGGGCGGCACGACGACGACGTAACCGATCCCCATGTTGAAAGCGCGGAACATCTCGGCGTCGGCCACGTTGCCGGCGCGCCGGAGCGTCTCGAACACCGCTGGCACGGTCCACGCGGCGCGCGAGATCCGCGCCCGACAGCCCTCGGGGAGGACGCGCGGGAGATTCCCGGTGAGGCCACCCCCGGTGACGTGGGCCATCGCGTGGACGTCGGTCGCGGCGAGGAGCGCCTTGACGGCGCGGGCGTAGATGCGCGTCGGCTCGAGCAGTTCGTCGGCGACGCTGCGCCCGGTGCCCGGCAGGGCGTCGCCGATCCCGAGCTTCATGACACCGAACACGATGCGCCGGGCGAGGCTATAGCCGTTCGAGTGGAGGCCCGAGGAGGCGACCCCGAGGACCGCGTCGCCCGGGCGGACGGCGCGCCCGTCCACGATCCGTCTCCGCTCGACCACGCCGACCGCGAAGCCCGCGAGGTCGTACTCCCCCGCCGCGTAGAGATCGGGCAGCTCGGCCGTCTCGCCGCCCACGAGCGCGCAGCCCGCCTGCCGGCAACCGTCGGCCACGCCCTTCACGATCGTCTCCACGCGCTCGGGCTCGAGCCGCGCGATGCCGATGTAGTCGAGGAAGTAGAGGGGCTCGGCGCCGTGGACGAGCAGGTCGTTCACGCCCATGGCGACGAGGTCGATGCCGACGGTCTGGTGACGGCCGGCGAGGAAGGCGACCTTGAGCTTGCTGCCGACCCCGTCGGTGGACGAGACGAGGACGGGCTCCTCGTAGCCGCGCGGCAGCCCGACGAAGGCGGCGAAGCCTCCGACGCCGGCGAGGACCTCGGGGCGGGTGGTCGCGCGCGCGAGGGGCGCGATCCGGCGAACTGCGTCGTCGCCGGCCTCGATGTCGACGCCGGCCTCGCGGTAGGTGAGCGGTTTCACCTCACTGCATGGGGGGCCGCGACGGGCCCCCCATGCCCCCCAGACGCTCGCACACGCCCGGGGACACCCGGGGCGCGGCTCGATCGCGCGATCCGCTCACGGCACTCAGCCGTCGAAGAGCCGGAGCTGCGGCGTCGTCTCGGGCTCGATCCCCACGCGGTAGTTGCCGGTGAAGCACGCGTGGCAGAAGTGGGCCGGGTCGGCGCCCGTGGCCTTGAGCATGCCGTCGAGGGAGAGGTAGCCGAGGGAGTCGGCGCCGAGGTAGCGTCGGATCTCCTCGGGCGCGTGACTCGAGGCGATCAGCTCCTTCCGCGTCGGCGTGTCGATGCCGTAGTAGCAGGGCCACTGGATCGGCGGCGACGAGATGCGCATGTGGACCTCGCGCGCGCCGGAGCCCCGGATCATCTTGACGATCTTACGGCTCGTGGTGCCGCGGACGATCGAGTCGTCCACCACGACGACGCGGCGGTCCTCGAGCATCTCGCGCATCGGGTTGAGCTTGACCTTCACCCCGAAGTGACGGATCCCCTGCTTGGGCTCGATGAAGGTCCGCCCCACGTAGTGGTTGCGGATCAGCCCCGTCTCGTACGGTGTGCCCGACTCCTCGGAGTAGCCGAGCGCCGCGCTGATCCCCGAGTCGGGCACGGGGATCACGATGTCCGCGGCGACCGGGTACTCGCGCGCGAGCTGGCGGCCGAGCGCCTTGCGCACGGTGTGGACGTTGCGGCCCCAGAGGATCGAGTCGGGCCGGGCGAAATAGACGTACTCGAAGACGCACTGCAGGCGCTCGGCGGGCGGGAACGGCCGCACCGACCGGAGGCCCGCGTCGGAGACGATCAGGATCTCGCCCGGCTCGACGTCGCGCGTCCACGCGGCCTCCAACAGGTCGAGCGCGCACGTCTCCGAGGCGACGATGTGGGCCTCGCCGAGCCGGCCGAGCGTGAGCGGCCGGAAGCCGTACGGGTCGCGGATCGCGTACATGGCGTCGGGCGTCAGGATGAGCAGCGAGAAGGCGCCCGTCACGCGCCTGAGCGCCCACGTGATCTGCTCCTCGAGCGCGGCGCCGGGCGCGCGCGCCAGGAGGTGCAGGATCACCTCGGTGTCCGAGCTCGACTGGAAGATCGCGCCCTCGCGCTC
>QHSZ01000266.1 GCA_003220595.1 Candidatus Rokuibacteriota bacterium
CGGCGAGGTGTTCGTCTTCGCAGAGAAGGCGCGGCTGGATCGACTGCAGCTGCTCCAGACGCTGAACGACGCCCTCTTCACGTCCCCGGTCTACCAGGCCAATGGTGAGCGCATGTGTCGCGGCGCCTTCAGTCCGGCGGGATTCCAGCTGGCGCTCGGGTTGAAGGACGTGCGACTGGTGCTCCGGATCGCGGACCGGCTCGGCGTGCCGATGCCGATCGCCAGCCTGGCGCACGACCATTTCCTGTCCGCTGTCGCGTGTGGCAAGGGAGATCTGGACTGGACGGCGCTCTCGGAGGTCTTGCGAGAAGCGGCCGGCCTCCGGCCGGCGTGAGGATCACACCAGTGCTGCCGAGCAACGTGAGGTGAGGCGATGCCGCAAGTGATGCCACGCAATCGCGCCGTGATCGACACCCTGCCCGCGAGGGGCGCGCGGCCTCCGGTGACGTACCGCTACGCGGGGGACCGGTTCCTTCTGCTCGAGTACGGCGACATGGTGCTCGATCTCACGATGAACTTCCGCATTTTCGGCCTCAACGACGCCCTCAAGCGGTCCGGCGTCGACGGTCTCATCGAGACCGTGCCCGCGCTGCGCAGCATGCTCATCCAGTACGACAGTCTCCGCCTGCCGACGCGACGGCTGGTCGACACGCTGAAGCAGCTCGAGGAGACGATCGCGTCCGTCGACGACCTCAACATCCCGAGCCGGCGGATCGAGCTGCCGATGGCGTTCGAGGACCGGTGGACGCGCGCCGACATCGAGCGCTACGTCAAGTTCACGCGCAAGGACGCGCCCAACGTCATCAACGGGCACAACATCGAGTACATCGCCCGGTACAACGGCCTCCGGGACCCCGAGGAGGTGATCCACTACCTCTGCGCGACCGAGTGGTGGAACGCGTGCATCGGGTTCTGGCCGGGGTTGCCGTTCATGTTCCCGCTCGATCCCCGGTTCGCCATCGTCACGCCGAAGTACAACCCGACTCGACCGTGGACGCCCGAGGGCGCGGTCGGGATCGGCGGGCCGTGCGTGGCGATCTATCCCGTCGCCTCTCCCGGCGGGTACCAGCTCTTCGGGCGGACGATCCCGATCTTCGACCTGCAGCAGCGCAACCCCGCGTTCAAGGACAATCCGATTCTCTTGAAGGCGGCCGATCGCGTGCAGTGGGTCAGGGTGACCGATGAGGCGCTCGAGGCGATCCGCGAGCAGGTCTACGCGGGAACGTACCGGTACAAGATCGTGGGCTACGAGTCGCTCAACGTGAAGTCATATCTGAAATTCCTCGAGTCGGTCAAGCCCGAGGTTGCCGCCTTCCAGCGCCGACAGGCCGAGGCGGTGAAGCAGGTCGCGATTCCATAGAAGGGAGGGACAGGCATGCTCGAGGTCCTCGAAGGCGGTATCCAGACCACCGTGCAGGATTTCCCGGGTCGCGTGGGCTATCTCGACCTCGGCACGTACCCGGCGGGCCCGATGGACCACTTCGCATTCCGCACCGCCAATCTGCTCGTCGGCAACGCGCAGGGCGCGGCCGCGCTCGAGGTGATGGTCGGAGGGCTCAAGGCGCGCTTCCACGATCGGCGCGCCCTCGCCCTCACCGGCGCGGACACGCAGGCGACCCTCAACGGCACGCCCTTGCCGCTCTGGGAGAGCGTCGCCGTCAAGGCCGGCGACCTGCTCGAGATGAAGATGCTCAAGGGCGCCGGCTTCAGGTCGTACGTCGCGGTCAGCGGAGCGTTCGACGTTCCCGAGTACATGGGAAGCCGCGCGACCTTCACCGTCGGTGGCTTCGGCGGTTTCGAGGGCCGCGCCCTCAAGAAGGGTGACCAGGTTCGCCTGAATCCCGGCGGCACCGGCGACACCCAGGTCGGCCGGCGGCTCCGGACGAATCTCCGGCCCCAGTACGGAACGCACTCGGAGATCGAGGCCATGCGCGGCCCCCAGGCGGACCCCGATTACATGACGCCCGACGACATGGCGTTCTTCTTCAGCCACACGTGGAAGGTGGATCGCAACTCGAACCGCATGGGGATCCGCCTGGAGTCGCACAAGTGGCAATGGGCTCGCACCAGCGGCGGCATCGCGGGCGGTCACCCGTCCAACATCCTCGACAATGGCTACGCCGTGTGGACCGTCAACGTGTGTGGCGACCAGCCGATCATCCTCGTGGCCGACGGACCCAGCCTGGGTGGCTTCATCTGCAACGCCACGCTGGTCTCCGCCTCGACGTGGAAGGTCGGGCAACTCGTCCCGGGGCGCGACACGATCCGGTTCAAAGAGGTCACCATGGACGAGGCGGTCCAGATGGCGCAGACGCTCGACACGACAATCTCCGAACGCTCGATCGAGAGGGGGTAGCCTCATGGGAGTGAAGATCGACATCAATGCCGACATGGGAGAGAGCTACGGGCGCTGGACGCTGGGCAACGACGTCGAGCTGATGCCGTTCCTCAGCTCCGCCAACGTCGCCTGCGGGTATCACGGCGGCGACCCACACGTCATGCGGAACACGGTTCGCCTGGCCCGCAAGCACGGCGTCGGCCTCGGCGCCCACGTTTCGTTCCCCGACCTCATCGGCTTCGGACGGCGGCGAATGGACATCTCCGCCCAGGAGCTGAAGGACTACGTGACCTACCAGGTGGGGGCGCTGCAGGCGTTCGCGACGGCGGAAGGCTCGCGTGTGGAGCACGTGAAGCCGCACGGGATGCTCTACGTCATGTGCAGTCGGGACGACACGTATGCGACCGCGATGGCCGAGACGATCAAGGAGCTCGACGGCGGGCTCATCCTGTTGCTCACGGGCGAGCTGTGGGCGGCGGCCGCCCGGCGGGTCGGCGTCCCCTTCGTGATGGAGGGGTATGTCGACCTCGACTACGATGCCGCGGGGCAGCTCATTCTCGAGCGCGCGAAGAAACCTCGCGACCCCGAGGGGGTGGCGTCGCGAGCCGTCGCGCTCGCGACCGAGGGCAGGGTTCCGGTCCGGGACGGAGGCTGGCTCCCGCTGGCGGCCCGCAGCATCTGTGTCCACGGGGACGCGGACAATGCGCCGGCCATCGCGCGGGCGATGCGCGAGCGTCTGGTCAAGGCAGGAGTCGACGTCGCGCCCTTGCGAGCGCTGCTCTAATCCAATCCGAGCGGAGGACCGAGCATGGCTGACATCGTGGAGATCGTGGCTCCGGTTCCTGGTCTGGTGGCCGCGGTGGCGGTCGCGGCCGGGGGCGCGGTCGCGGCGGGCGACCCGGTGGTGACGCTCCAGGCAATGAAGATGGAGATCGAGGTGCCCTCGGAGCACGCGGGCACCGTGGAGCAGATCCTGGTGGCCGAGGGCCAGGAGGTCGAGATGGGAGCCGTGTTGGCCAGGGTGCGGCGCTCGTAGCGGCTTCACGCTGGCGAGGATTCTGTAGCGGCTATCAATGATCGCCGAGACCAGGCAGCCGCAGCCTCTTCTCGACTCCCCGGAAGGTCAGCGACAGGGCGTAGCTGACCACGAGGTAGATCGCGCCCACCAGCGTGAAGACCTTCATCGTCTGGAACGTGGAGCTGGCAAGCAGCTCGCCCGCCCGCATCAGCTCGCGCACGCTCAGCACCGCGACCAGGGACGACTCCTTGACCAGCACGAGGGCATAGTTGCCGAGCGCCGGGAAGATGACCCGGAGGGCCTGGGGCAGGACCACGTGGCGCATGCACTGGGCCGTGGTCATGCCGAGCGAGCGCGCCGCCTGCGTCTGGCCGGCGTCGATCGACTGGATGCCGGCGCGGAACAGCTCGGCCAGGTAGGCGCCGAAGTTCATGCTGAGCCCGATCACACCGGCCTCGAACGCCGGCAGGCGGATGCCGACGTCGGGAAGCGCGTAGTAGATGTAGAAGAGCTGCAGGAGCAGGGGCGTCCCCCGGATCACCTCGATGTAGAACATCGCGACCTGGGAGAGGACCGGCGCCCGGAAGATCCGGCAGAAGCAGACGACGAGGCCGATGACGACGGCGATCACGAACGACCAGACGGTGAGGGCGATCGTCATCACCACCCCGTCGAGCAGGGGTGGGAGGAACAATCGGAGGTCGTGGGCCAGCGTGTCGATCAGCTGGCGATCAGGTGGCCGACGCCCCAGCCGTCGAGGATCTTCTTGAGCTGACCGCTCTGCTTGAGCCTCCGGAGAGAGTCGTTGATCGCGTCGAGGAGCTCCTTGTCACCCTTGTTGACGGCGAGGCCGATCCTCCAGGCGTTGACGGGCGTGTAGTTCTCGACGCGCGTGATCCCGGGGATGCCGTGGGTGACGATCTGGTACGCGATGCTCGGCGGATCGACCATGGCGACGTCGAGGCGGCCCGCCCGCACGTCGGCGAGGAGCTGAATGTAGTCGGGATACGTCCGGACGTCCTTGATGCCGTCGACCTTCTTCAGCATCTCGTACTGGACACTCGCCACCAGGCAGCCAACACTCTTGCCGGACAACGACTTGAGATCGGGGTAGTCGGCGGGCTTGCCCTCGGCGACCACCAGCCCCTCGCCCCACCCGTAG
Source organism: Candidatus Rokuibacteriota bacterium (assembly GCA_003220595.1). GTDB lineage: Bacteria > Methylomirabilota > Methylomirabilia > Rokubacteriales > CSP1-6 > AR19. Next base: position 4,519 of record QHSZ01000266.1, read on the forward strand.
ACGGGATCCGAGAAGTCGACGACCTCGGCGCGCTGCGGGGTGATGAAGAGGGGGGCGGACATGAGGTCGGCGCGTCTCGAGGTGAGGGTGGGAATGAGGGACCCGAACGGCACCTCGGTGAATTCCGCCTTGACGCCCCAGTCGGCGGCGATGGCCTGCGCGATCTCGAACATGATGCCCTTGAGGCTGTTCGTCTTGGCGTCGAGGAAGCCGTGGGGCGGACTCGAGGAGGTGATGACCACCTTGGCCACGCCCTGCTTCTTCACGTCCGCCGGCGAGACGGCCTCGGCGTGAGCGGCGAGAGCGAGGAGCGTCACGAGCGCCGCGAGCGTTCTCATCATCGGACGGTCTCCTCGGGTCGCGCTCACCGCGGCGCGCGGCGGCAGGTGAGGTAGAGGCACTCCAACATCACGGTGGCGGCGAGGAAGGCGGTCATGCCCCCCACGTCGTGAGGAGGGCTCACGGTGTTGACGTCGAAGGCGACGAAGTCGAGGCCCGCGAGGCCCTGGAGGAGCTGGAGGCCCTCACGCGCCGTCGCCCCGCCCCAGGCGGGCGTGCACACGCCGGGGGCGCAGCTCGGGT
>QHSZ01000267.1 GCA_003220595.1 Candidatus Rokuibacteriota bacterium
GTTCCGGACGCCGGTCGTCATCACCAAGAAGGGCAAGCCGGTCGCCAAGCTGGTGCCCCCGGACGAGCCCAAGCGGGACGTGTTCGGCTGCATGGCGGGCACCGCGACGATCATCGGCGACGTGAAGTCGCCACTCCTGCCCCCGCTCGAGAAATGGGACGCGTTCCGGCTCCGCTGGGCCGCGCGGTGGCTCTCGGCGGCGGCGGCGGCGATCACGCACGCGATCGGCACGGGCGGGCTCGCGATCGCGTCCATTTCGTTGTGGGAGACGGCGCTGCTGATCACCGCCGGCCGCCTGCTCCCTCAGGGGACGGAGGAGGCGTGGCTCCGGGCGCTGGTCGACCGGAGCGGCGTGGTCGTCAAGCAGACCACGCCAGCCATCGCGCTCCTCTCGGCGCGCTGGCCGGCCGACTTCCCTCGGGACCCCGCCGACCGGGTCATCGCCGCCACCGCACGCGCCGAGGGGTTGCCGCTCGTCACCAGCGACGCCAGGCTCCGGCGGAGCCGGCTCGTCGAGACGGTGTGGTGATACCATTTAGCGGATGAGCGAGCCGGAGATCGCGAAGCCCTCCAACTTCATCCGTGACCTGGTCGCGGCGGACACGAAGTCCGGACGGTTCGGCGGCAAGGTCGTCACGCGCTTCCCGCCGGAGCCGAACGGCTATCTCCACATCGGCCACGCCAAGGCGATCTGCCTCGACTTCGGCATCGCCCGCGAGTTCGTCGGGCGCTGCCACCTCCGCTTCGACGACACCAACCCCACGAAGGAGAGCCAGGAGTACGTCGACGCGATCATGGGCGACGTCCGCTGGCTCGGCTTCGACTGGGGCGAGCACCTGTACCACGCGAGCGACTACTTCGAGCAGCTCTACGAGTGGGCCGTGAAGCTCATCAAGGCGGGCAAGGCCTACGTGGACGAGCTGACGGTCGAGGAGATGCGCGAGCATCGCGGGACCTTGACCGAGGCCGGGACGGAGAGCCCGTACCGCAACCGCAGCGTCGCGGAGAGCCTGGACCTCTTCGAGCGCATGCGCCGCGGCGAGTTCCCCGACGGGTCGAAGACGCTGCGCGCGAAGATCGACATGACCTCGGGGAACATCAACCTGCGCGACCCCGTCATGTACCGTATCCGCAAGGCCACCCACCAGCGCACGGGCGACAAGTGGTGCCTCTACCCCATGTACGACTGGGCCCACGGCCAGTCCGACTCGATCGAGGGCGTCACCCATTCGATCTGCACGCTCGAGTACGAGGACCACCGCCCGCTGTACGACTGGTACCTCGACCAGCTCGGCGTCCATCATCCGCAGCAGATCGAGTTCGCGCGGCTGAACCTGTCGCACACCGTCATGTCGAAACGGAAGCTCCTCGCGCTCGTCAACGAGGGACGGGTGTCGGGCTGGGACGACCCGCGCATGCCCACCCTCGCGGGCCTGCGCCGCCGCGGCTACACGCCCGAGTCCATTCGCGACTTCTGCGACCGCATCGGCGTCGCCAAGGCCGACAACCTCGTCCAGATGGCGCTCCTCGAGCACTGCATACGCGAGGACCTGAACCGCCGCGCGCGGCGCGCGATGGCGGTGCTGCGACCCCTGAGGCTCGTCATCGAGAACTACCCCGAGGCGCAAGTGGAGACGCTGGAGGCCGTCAACAACCCCGAGGACGCGACGGCCGGGACGCGCAAGGTGCCCTTCTCGCGCGTCCTGTATATCGAGCAGGAGGACTTCCGCGAGGTTCCGCCCCCCAAGTACTTCCGGATGTCGCCCGGCGTCGAGGTGCGCTTGCGCTACGCCTACGTCGTCAAGTGCACCGGCCTCGTGAAGGACCCGAGGACGAGCGAGGTGACCGAGGTGCACTGCACCTACGACCCCCGGAGCCGCGGCGGCGACTCCGGCGGGCGCCGGGTGAAGGGGACGATCCACTGGGTCTCCGCCTCCCACTCCCTCGGCGCCGAGGTGCGCCTGTACGACGCGCTCTTCACCGTGCCCAAGCCCGACGAGGCGGAGGACTTCACCTCGCTGCTGAACCCGCGCTCGCTGGAGGTGCTACGCAATTGCCGCGTCGAGCCCGTGCTGGCCGACGCGCCGCCGGGCTCGCGCTATCAGTTCGAGCGCCAGGGCTACTTCTGCGTGGACGCGCGCGACTCGGGGCCGGAGCGTCTGGTCTTCAACCGCACGGTCCCGCTGCGCGACACGTGGGCGAAGATCGAGAAGGGCGGAGCGTAGGTGGCCCGCGCCGGTCGCGGGCGGGGCTACTCGGTCGCCCGCCGTGCGTCGCTCGCCGCCCGCCAGAGGTACCACGCGGCCACGGAGCGATAGGGTTTCCAGCGCTCGCCGTACGCCCGGAGCGCGGTCGGCGTCGGCCGGGTGCGGCGGCCGTAGGCGACGCGGAAGCCCTCGCGCACGCCGAAGTCGTCCACCGGCAGCACGTCGAGCCGCCCGAGCGTGAAGATGAGCAGCATCTCCACCGTCCACCGGCCCACGCCGTGGATCGGCGTCAGCCGTTCGATGATCGCCTCGTCGGCGAGCGCCCGGCAGGCGCGCCGCGTCGGCACCACCCCCTCGACCGCGTGGCGCGCGATGTCCTTGAGGGCGCGAACCTTGGCGCGCGAGAACCCCGCGCGACGCAGCCTGGTCGCCCGCGCCGCCAGCACCGCCGCCGGCGTGGGGAAGCGCCCGCTCGGGAAGAGCGCGATGAAGCGCGCGAGAATGGTCTGGGCGGCGCGCCCGTTGAGCTGCTGGTGCGCGATCGCGCGGGACAGAGCCTCGTAAGGAGACCAGAGGCCGGGCGCCAGAGGACACGGGCCGTGACGGCGGATGAGCCCGCGCATCACGGGGTCACGCGCGAGGTGGCGAGACGCCGTCGCCGTCACGGGGGTGCCGCCCTCAGAACACGGCGAGCGGATTCGCGGGCGAGCCCGTCCCGCCCACGACCTTCAACGGCGCGATCACCAGCATGAAGTCGTCGCGTCCCTCCTCCACGCAGGCGCGCGCCAAGGGCTCGAGGAGCGCGTTGTCGAGGAGCGCGACACCGTAGCAGAACAGGACGGCGTGCACGGCCCAGGGGATGTCGTAGCCGATGGGCAGGTGGTCGAGCATGTCCCACACGAGCACGCTCACATCGTGGTCCCGCAGGAACGGCAGGCAGGAGACGTGGAGCCCCGGGCGCTGCAGCGTGGCGATGGGCCCGAACGGCTTGCTGTATGGGCGCTCGGGATCCTGCGCCTGCCACGCCTCGCGCCCGGCGTAGACACAGACCGCGTCGCCGGGCTCGAGACGGATTCCGCGTTTCACGAGGATGTCCTCCAGCTCCCAGCCGTGCACCGGCCGCTCCTGCGTCACGCACGGGACGCCGCGGTGGCGCGGGACGTCCAGCATGACGCCGCGGGTGATGATGCCCTCCGACCAGTGCTCGATCGACCCGAAGCGCGCGCCATCGAAGGTGATCTCACGCTTCGGGTCGCGCCCGTTCCACATGGCCTCCTCGTCCCAGGTGTGGCAGAGCGCGTCGATGTGGGTGGAGGCGACGCCGTGATAGAAGATGCCGTAGTAGTCGGCGGCGAATCCGCCCTTGCCGCGCGGGAGCGTCTTCATGTAGTGCTGGGCGGGCAGCGCGTTGTTGGGGCCCGGGTCCTTGGGGAAGGGGCGGCTCAACGAGACGCTGCGCCCACTTCGCACGAGCCGCGCCGCCGCCGCGCGCTTGGCCGGGGTGACCAGGTTGAGCGCGCCGACCTGGTCGTCCTTGCCCCAGCGTCCCCAGTTGCGGCGCTCGCGGATCCAGCCGAGGACCTCCTGTTCAGTGGGCAGCGGCCGTTCGGGCATCGTCGCCTCCGGGATGATGGTTGGCGGACGGCCCGCAATGGTATCAGGAGGACCGGGCCTAGAGGTACCTCGTCGGCGACATGATGGTCCGCCACATGTGGGCCGCCGGGCTCGCGTCGAACCCGAGCCCTTCCTTCGGCTGCCTGAAGTGTCGGCCGACGACGTCGGTGAACTCCTCCAGGCGCACCTGCGCCTTGGGGTCGAACGAGTAGAGATCGTTCACGCAGATCAGGCGCGCGGTCATGTACCACGTGTGCTCGCGCGCGTAGCGGTAGTCCCGCTCGATGTAGGGCTCGGGCTTGTAGTCCGGGCCGAACAGCTTGACGTACATCTCGGGGTACTTGTACCCGACGGACTCGTCCGCGAAGAACCGCAGCGCCTGGTGATAGCGGATGGCCCAGCTCACCTCTTCGTCCACGTAGGGCTCGACGAGCTGGGCGCCCCAGTAGCCGTGATCGCCCCGGATGAAGCCCGCGATGGCGATGTCGTGCAGCAGGCACGCGAGCACGACCTTCTCGCCGGCGCCGCTCTTCTGTGCGAGCCGCGCGGACTGCAGCACGTGACTGGCGGGGGCGAAGCGGTGCTCGAAGAAGTCGAATAGGGTCGGCCGGTCCGGCATCCGGGACAAGCGTGGATCCTGGCCCATCATGTAGAGCTTGCCCTGGTCCGGCGGCCGCGGGACGGGCACTCTCGGATCGCGCTCGCCCGAGGTGTAGATGACGGACTTCACGACGATCCGATCGAGCTCCTGACTCAGCGCGTGCTCGGCGGCCTCCGCCCGTTGCAGTGTCGTCATGATCGGATCATCGTTCGCCCGGCCGCGGGCTGTCAAGTTTATGGCATCACCCAGCCGCCGTTGGGCTGGAGCACCTGGCCGGTGAGATAGTGGGCCTCCTCGGTCGCCAGGAAG
>QHSZ01000091.1 GCA_003220595.1 Candidatus Rokuibacteriota bacterium
CGCGGTCGCGCTCGCCCCCGTCCTCGTCCTCGTCCTCGCGGGTGACGCCTGGGCCGGCCCACCCACCGAGACGCTGCGCAACGCGTTCGCGGCGGTGAACCGCCTGCTCGAGGACCCTGATCTCCAGGAACGGCCGGCGGAGCTCCTGAGCGCGGTCCGCAGCGTGGTCAACGACAGCCTGGACCTTCGAGCAGCGGCACGCCTGGCCCTCGGGCGCGAGTGGGAGGCCCGGACACCGGCCGAGCGAGACGAGTTTACCCGGCTCTTCGCGGACCTCCTCCGACCCGCCTACTTCTCCGCGATCGCGTCCCGCGCGCGCGTGCGGGGTGGTCTCACGGTCCGCTACCATGAGGAGGCCATCGACGGTCACCGGGCGACCGTCCGAGCCACGATCGTCGCGCGGGACGGAGGCGAGCTCCCGGTCGAGTTCCGCCTGATCCGGGATCGCGACCACTGGAGTGTGTACGACGCGGTGATCGGCGGCGTCAGCCTCGTGGCGAACTACCGCGCGCAGTTCTCCCGGATCATCCGCCAGTCTTCGTATCCGGAGCTCGTCCTCCTGGTGAAGGCCAAGACGTCCGAGGCGCCGAGCGCCCTGACCGCCCCCAAGCCCGACGTCCTCAAGGCCCGGACCAGGGCGGCGGCCCGCCCACCGGACGTCGACCGGAACCGCGCCGGGAGCGACGCGCCCGAGCCGGTCGCCAGCCGGCCACCGGCGAGGCCGGCGCCCGCGCCGTCTCCCGCGTACTGGCTGCAGATGGGCGCGTTCACGGATGCGGGCGTGGCGAGCCGGCTCGTCGCACGTCTCCTCGCAAGAGATCTGCCAGTGACGATCGACGCGGTCGCCGCGCCCGCGGGCCGGCCGGGGCGGCTCCTCGCGCGCGTGCGTATCGGTCCGTTCGCCGATGAGGCGGAGGCGGTCGCGAAGCTCCGGAAGCTGCGGACGCTCGGCTACCGGCCGTTCCTGGCGCGCGGCGCCGACTGATCTTCGGCCGCGGAGGTTGACGGAGTGACCGTTGCGGCCTAGCGTGATCCCATGATCGACAGCGAGACGATCAAGCACCTGTGGACGCACAAGACGCAGGACCACCCGTGGCTGTCCGACGAGGAGCTCCTGATCGACCGGGGGGAGGGCGTCTGGCTCTGGACGCAGAAGGGCAAGAAGGTGATGGACGCCTTCGCGGGTCTGGCGGTGGTGAACGTGGGGCACGGGCGCCGGGAGATCGCCGAGGCCGTCGCGGAGCAGACGATGCGCTTGGCGTACTACCCGACGACCCGCCAGTTCTCCAACCGGCCCGCCGCCGAGCTGGCGGCCAAGCTCGCCACCCTCACGCCGGGCGACCTGACCTACACGCTCTTCGCGGTGAGCGGCTCCGAGGCGAACGAACGGTCGATGCAGATCGCCCGGCACTACTGGCTCGCCAGCGGGCACCCGGACAAGTACAAGGTCATCGCGTTGGAGGGCGGGTACCACGGGGCCACGGCGGGGACCTTCGCCGTCTGCGGCATTCCCGATCTCGTGAAGGCGTATGCGCCGCTGCAGACGCCGGGCTTCGCGAAGGTGGCGCCGCCCCATCCCTACCGCGACCGCGGAGCCGGCACCGACGAGGCGCTCGTCCAGCGCCGCGTCGCAGAGCTCCGCGAGGCGATCCTGCGCGAGGGCCCCGACACCGTCTCGGCCGTCATTCTCGAGCCCGTCATCAGCTCGGGCGGCTTCATCATTCCCCCGCTCGGCTGGCTCCGCGCGGTCCGCGCGATCTGCGACGAGCTGAACGTCCTGCTGATCGCGGACGAGGTCATCACCGGCTTCGGGCGCACGGGGCGATGGTTTGGCGTCGATCACGAGCGTGTCGTGCCGGATCTCATGTCGGTGGCCAAGGGCATCACCTCCGGCTACATCCCCCTGTCGGCGAGCGTCGCGCGGCGCCGCATCGCGGACGCCTTTCCCGAGAACGCCAAGCAGGAGAACGTGCACCCCAACACCTACGCGGCGCACCCCGTGGCGTGCGCGGCCGCGCTGGCCAACCTCCGCATCATGGAGCACGACGGCCTGGTCCCGAACGCCGAGCGGATGGGACGGCGCCTGCTGGAGGGGTTGCAGGGCGCCGTCGGCCACGAGCCGATCGTCGGCGAGGTGCGGGGGCGCGGTCTGATGGTGTGCGTCGACCTGGTCGAGCCGTCGGGCGGCGGCCGCCCACTCGACGCCGAGCGGACCTCGCGGCTCGACAGGAAGGCGTGGGAGCGGGGCGCCATCGTCTACGTCAGAGGCACCGTGCTGCGGCTGGCGCCCCCGCTCTGCATCAGCCCGGATGAGGTCGACCAGCTCGTCGGGATCGTCGCGGACAGCGTCCGCGAGCTCGGCAAGGAGTGTGGTCGCTGAGCTAGTGGCCGCGCCTGCGTCGTCGTCGCGCGGTCGTTCGCCCGGGTGAGCCGGTCGTGCCCTGCCCCGGTTTCCCGTAGCCACGGCTGCACTCGTTACAGAATTTCCGGGCCTCGTCCTTGAGCTCTCGCCTGCACGTGAGACACCTGACCATCATCCCTCACCTCCCTCGTCCTCGTACGGATCGCCATCCGGTGGGTCGGCGTGCTCGCCCTCGAGCAAGGGACGTGACGGTGGCTCCGGAAGGGAGCCACCGCCCCGGCTCACTTGCCCGCGCCGATCGAGACGATGAAGTTGACGGTCTGCTCCTGATACGGGGATGGAATGTACGCCAGCTCCAGGCGGATCTCCTTCAGCATCTTCGCCTTCAGGGCCTGAGCGGGAAAGTCCACTTCCACCGATTGTGTCGCATCTTGCCCCGGGTCGAGTCGCTCGTTGTTGTACGCGGTGAATTTCACCACGGGCTCGCTCCGCGCCTCTTCGAGCTTGATGGGCCGCCCCTGGGCGTCCATGTACAGGATCTTGCCCGCGACCAGCCGCACGGACTGGTTCCCGGACGTGTTCTTCAGGCGCAGCGTCCCCGTGAGCTTCGCCGGCGAGACCACACGCCCGGAGCCTTGCTCGACGCGCTCCGTGACCTTCATCTCCGTGACCTCGCCCATCAGGATGCCGGCGGTCACCTTCACCGACGCCGGGGTCACCGCATACGTTTTGTCACCGATCGTCACCGCCGTCGCCGACGGGCCCTGCGCGCAGCCGAGGGTCATCACGGCCACGGCCGTGGCCAGGATGGTCGCCCCTATCCACTTCGACATCGTCGTCTCCTTGCCCGGGCGCCGATGCTCAGCGTCTGGGCGTCGTCCGTTTGCTGCCTGCGCGACGCGCCACGCGTCGGCTCTGGCGAACGGCCTTCGCCTGGCTCTCGATGTTGGCGAGGAGCGCCGGATGGTCGTCGCGCTTCAGCCCTTCCTCGATCAGGGCGCGAAGGACGATCTGGAGGCTCACCGGGAGCTTGAACGCGGTGGTCGCCCTTCCCGCCAAGACCCGAGCCCGGTCCAGCGCATCCTGCGAAAGGATGAGAAGGACACGCGTTCTGTTGTCGACCATCGGGACCTCCCGCGCCTCGTCTTTGTATAACTTACATTTGTTATATATGTTATAGTCTAACGAAGAAGCGGAGTCAACCGGGATCGCGCGGAAGCACCCGGCAAAGGGGACGAGCGATGACAGCAGGAACGTTTGTCACGGTGTTCGTGGTGGGGTTGATCGCCGCCTGGCTGGCCGCGTCCTACCTGACGGACGGCGGCTACGGGCTGATCTGGGACATGGTGCTCGCGCTCGTGGGAAGCGCGCTCGCGTACGGGATCGTCCGGGCCGCGGGCATGGCTCCGGACGTTGGCGTGTTCGCGACGATGGTCGTCGCGTTCGTGGGGGCGGCCAGCCTAATCGGCGCCCAGCGCAGGTTCTGGCAGGGGGCTCCCGTCAAGAACGTTCTCCTGCCTCGCCGAGGCCCAAGTGCCCTCGGATACCGCAAGCATTAGCCCCGGCACGGATATGACACTCCAGATCGTGGCGGCGCGCGGGCACGCGACGTGGTGGATCTGGACGATTCGGGACAAGGCCGGCGCCCTCGTCGAGCAATCGACGACGCAGTTCCGGTCCGCCGCGGCCGCCGAGGCCCAGGGGCGCGCCCGAATCGCGGAGTTCGAAGCCCGGCGACCCGCTCGCTCCTGAGCAGGAGGACGCCATGTCACTTGACGTCTGGACGGCTCCCGTTGTCGCGATCGCGCTGACCCAGATCGCGGTCGTCGCCACCTCCATCTACCTGCACCGGGCTCTCGCGCACCGGGCGCTCGTCGTGCACCCGGTTGCGGATGTCGTCTTTCGCACCGTGCTCTGGCTGACGACGGGACAGCGCCGCCAGGAGTGGGTCGCCGTCCACCGGAAGCATCACGCGTTCACGGACCGGGAGGGCGACCCTCACAGTCCGCGGCTGCTCGGCTTCTGGAAGGTCCAGCTCTGGAACGTCTACTACTACATGCGGGAAGTGCGAAACGCCGCGACGATCCAGAAGTTCGCCCCGGACCTCCCCGAGGACCGGCTGGATCGGGCCGTCTTCTCGCGGGGCTGGGTCGGGCTCGGGGTGGGCCTCGCGCTCTTGTGTCTCGCCCTCGGCGTCTGGGCCGCGCTCGGCGCCGCCCTGGCGCACGCGGTCCTCTACGTCTTCGTGATGGCCCCGCTCATCAACGCGCTCGGCCACTGGCGCGGGGCGCAGAACTTCAGCAACACGGCGTACAACTCACGCGTGCTGGCGTGGATCACGGGTGGCGAGAGCCTGCACAACAACCATCACGCGCATCCGCGGGCGCCGAAGTTCAGCGTCCGGCGCTTCGAGTTCGATCCGTCGTGGGTGGTGATCCGGGCGCTCGCCGCCGTCAAGCTGGTCGTGATCGTCCGGTGACGGGCGAGCCCAGGACACGGCGTGCGGCAGTGCTCCTGGGCCTCGCGCTGGCGACCTGGTGGGCCGTGTGGGTCCCGGCGGTCCTGGTGGTCGCGTTCGTGCTCTGGCTCTCGGTCCACACACGGCTCGAGCGCGGGCTCGGCGACGCCCTCCGGCGCCAGTGGCGGCGCGCCTGGCCGCTCGCCGCGCTCGGCCTCGTTCCGGTGCTCGTCGCCGTCACGCTCGTGTTCTGGGCCTCGACGCGTCCGCTCGAGGCCAAGGTCGTCCCGATCGCGCTCAGCCTGGGTGCGCTGTGGATGATCTGCGTCGGGCGGTGGACCTTCACCGCGCGCTCGGCCTGACGCCCGCGCGTCAGTCCCGGTAGGAGGCGTCGAGGCGATCGAGGCGCCGGAGCAAACCGGGCCACACCAGCATTCCCCGACTGCCGCGTGGACGCGTCGCCTCCACGACCTGGGCGTAGCCGGACTCGATGATCTCCTTGGGAACCGGGACCAGCTCTCCTCCGCCCGCTTGCGCGCGCACCTGGATCGCGCAGGAGGCCTCGAGATAGTACATCGCGACGAACGCCTCGGCGACCGTCTCCCCCACGGTCAAGAGGCCGTGGTTGCGCAGGATCAGCGACGTCTTGTCGCCGAGGTCCGCGACGAGACGCGGCTTCTCGTCGTCCCGCAGGGCGGGGCCCTCGAAGTCGTGGTAGCCGAGGCTCGCAAGCACGGCAATCGAATGCTGCGAGATGGGAAGCAGCCCCGCCCGCTGCGCCGAGACGGCGACACCGTTCAGCGTGTGAGTATGGAGCACGCACCGGGCGTCGTGCCGCGCGGCGTGGATGGCGCTGTGAATGACGAAGCCGGCCGGGTTCACGGGGAAGGGCGAATCCTCCAGCTTGTTTCCGTGCACATCGATCTTGACCAGGCTCGACGCCGTGATCTCGTCGAAGAACATGCCGTAGGGATTGATGAGGAACTGGTCCTCGGTGCCCGGCACCCGCGCCGTGATGTGCGTGAACACCAGGTCCTCCCAGCCGTAGTGCGCCACCAGCCGATAGCACGCGGCGAGATCCACGCGCACGGCCCATTCGTCGGGCGAGACCGTGTCCCGCAGTGACCGGATGCCGAGCGCCTGGACGTTCATGCGGAGCCTCCTCCTCGAGCGCCTCACGTCGCGCACGTTGTACCCCAGAACGGGAGCTCGGGCAAGACGCACGCGCATCGCCTGGAACGCGCGCGCAGGCTCAGGCGGTCTCGGCTGAGGCGGGCTCGCCGCGCACGGACACCACGTGATCGCCGGCCCGCAGCGTGGCGTCCCACGTGATCGCGATGGCGGCCCTGACGCTCTGATGCGCCGGGCAGCCCTGCGGGTGCAGCGCGAGCGCACGCTCCGTTGCCTCGAGCACCTCCGCGGGAACGGCGAGCTCGTCGTGGACGACCTCCCGGGAATGTCCGCCGACTACTTTTTCCCCCGGCTCACCAGCTCATTGAGCCGGCTGTTCAGCTCCTTCTCCCTGTCGAGGTCATCCTGCATGGTCTTCAGCTGGGCTTGAAGCTGTTGCGTCTTGGTCTGTACGTCCTGCAGCTGCTGCTCCAGACGGCCGGCGCGGCTCCGGGCGTCGTCGAGTTCTGCCTGCAGGTGACGCTCGGACATTCCCCACCAGAGGAACCCGGCGAGAAGACCGACCAGGAGCGCGACGAGCGCGCCGACGGCGACGGGTCTGTTCATACGCATCTCCCTCCAGCCACTGATCGCGGGTAAGAGAACACGGGGAAAGACTACATCAAGAACGGGCGGCGAGAGGGCGGGGATGCTTCCTTTACACAGTGAGCGCGCGATCGGTGAGGTGGATGATCGCCAGCGCGGCCTGGGCCGCGAGGGCTCGGACGAGGGGCTCGTAGTCCGCGTCGAACGGCGCCGGGCGCCCTTCGGCATCGAGCGCGTTGATGAGCTCGAGCACGCCGATCACGCGGCCCTGGCGGTTGGCCAGCGGCACCGCGAGCACGGACAGCGTCTGGTAGTCGTTGCGCGCATCCCACCACGGATGAAACATGTACGGCCGGTTGTCCGGGATCTGATAGGCGTCCGGGATGTTGAGGATGCTCCCGGTACGCGCGACATGCCCGGCGAGGCTCGGCACCCTCAGCGACAGGGGCTCCTCTTCTCGCAGGCGCGGCGCCACACCCTTGTTCCCGAATCGCTGAGCCAGCACATCGTTCTGCGCGATGGCGAACTGGAGCTCGTCGCCTTCGAGAAGGAACAAGGTGCCGGCCTGAGCGTTCGTGACCCGACGGGCTTCCAGGAGGATCCGCTCCAGCAGGGCCGGCAGGGTCGGCTCGCTCATCACCGCGATGCCGGCCTCGACGAGGTGTTCGAGAGCCTCGGCGCGGCGGGTCGCGCGCTCGGCACGCTCGTTGGCCGCCCGCAGCGCGTCCGCGGCGGTCTCGGGCGACGACGGCATGTCCATGGCTTGCCCCCCTGTGTCCGACATACCCCGCTCTTACCGCAAATTGAGTGCCGTTCCGGAATGCCGTGGATTCGAGCGAAAACACGGAGCTTCCGAGGAGCGGGCCGGCACCGACCGTGGTATTCCTTGCCAGATTCCGGAAATCGACGGGTCAGGAACGATCCACCGCGGCCGGGAGCATGCGGTCGGCCCGCGCCGACCTCTGGTGTGATGGCGAGAGCCGCTATAATGACGGCTGCCGGAGGTACGTCATGGACCCGGAGACTCAAGAGCGGTTCTTCGAGTTGCTGAAGAAGACCGCGGCCGACGTTATCGCGGACTGGAAATGGCCCACGTGGCGTCCGGAGAGCGACGAGCCCCTTCAGCGAGACCAGTAAGCCGAAGCGCCCGCGCGATTCCCGCCGTCGTTTGACTCGTCTCGCACCCACGTGATATGCGAGGTTGCGGGTCGGCTTATACCCGATCTTCGGAACGATGGACGAGGTGCGGGCGCGGTGATCGCATGAGGGTCGTCTGTTCGTGGTGTCGCCATGAGGGTCGGTCCGGCGACCTGGGCGAGAAAGCACCATTCGACGATCCCGCGCCGACGCACGCGATCTGTGCGCGACACCTCGAGCAGCTCCTCTCCACCCTTCCCTCGCCCTCGTGTCCGGCCGTGGACGTGCTGGTCGTCGTGCATCGACGAGACCTCTCCCTCCACGACTACCTGGCGCGCACGATCGCCCTCGTGCGGGGTGTGAAGGTGCTCGTGGAGCGTCGTCAGTACGGCGGCGATCGGCGCCGAGCCTCGGGCGCCGTGTCCCGGGACCGCCGGCGCGTGGAGCGGCGGGTCCGGCGCGGCGTGAGTCTGCCGGGCTGCACGCTCGTTCGCTTCAAGCGAAGGGTCTGAGGGCCCAGGAGGACCGCGCCGTGAAGATCACCGACGTCACCCTGACGCTGTTCGCCTGGAATGGTATTCCCGCCACGCGGTACGGCCGGCATACGGGACAGTTCGGGGGCGGGAGCCAGCTCGGGCTCCTGACGCTCGCCACCGACGAGGGCATCAAGGGCCACGCCTTTCTCGGCTCCGCGATGCGAGGGGCGCACCTCGACGGGCAGTCGCTGATCCAGTACCTCAAGCCCGTCGTGCTCGGCCAGGACCCGATGGAGCGCGAGCGGCTGTACCAGGCGATGTGGCAGAAGAACCGGGGAACGACCTATCGCGCGATCGGCGCCATGGACATAGCACTCTGGGACATCGCGGGCAAGGCGGCAGGACAGCCGATCCACCGGCTGCTCGGCTCCTATCGCGAGAGCGTTCCCGCCTACGCGAGCTCGGCGGTCCTACCGACCAAGGAGGCGTACGCCGAGGAGGCGCTGCGCTTCAAGGCCGAGGGTTGGACCGCCTACAAGATCCACCCGCCCACCGACCCCGCCGTGGACGTCGAGGTGTGCCGGGCGGTGCGGCGCGCTGTCGGCGACGGCTTCACCATCATGCTCGATCCCACCTGGGCCTACCAGTACCCGGAGGCGCTCCGCGTCGGCCAGGCCATCGAGGAGCTGGGCTTCTATTGGTACGAGGATCCGCTCGCGGACGACGACCTCCTGGGCTATGTGAAGCTCAAGCAGCATCTGCGCATTCCTATCCTGGCCACCGAGTACGCGCCGGGAGGCCTCACCGCGTTCGCGCCGTGGCTCGTCCACCAAGCGACCGATTTCCTCCGCGGCGACGTCGCCGTGAAGGGCGGCATCACCGCGCTCGTCAAGGCCGCGCACCTGGCGGAGGCCTTTCACATGAACTTCGAGATCCATCACGGCGGCAACTCCCTGAACAACGTCGCGAATCTGCACGTGACCATGGCCATTCGGAACTGCGAGTTCTTCGAGGTCCTGCTGCCGGCGGGCGCCCAGAAGTACGGGCTCGCGGAGGACATCGAGGTGGACCGTCAGGGCCTCGTCCACGCCGTCAACGGGCCGGGCCTCGGCGCCGCGATCGACTTCGGCCTGATCGAGCGGAACACGCTCGGGGTGCTGGCGTGACGGATCATTCGTACACCGTGACGGATCATTCGTACACGATGACGCTGCGCTTGACCTCGCCCTGGCGCATGAGATCGAAGGCGTGATTGATCTCGCCGAGCGGCAGCCGTCGGCTGATGAGCTCGGTGAGCTTGTATTTGCCGTCCATGAACAGGTCGATGAGCATCGGGACGTCGGTGCGCTGGTGCCCGCCCCCGAACGAGGTCCCGGTCAGGATCCGCTGCTGCAGGAACATCGTGGGATCGATCGCCAGGCGCGTGCCGGCCGGGCACACGCCGACGACGACCGTCATCCCGCCGCGATGCGTGGACGCGAGCGCCTGCTCGATCGTCTGCTGGGTTCCCACGACCTCGAAGGCGTAGTCCACGCCGCCGCGCCCGGCGATGGCCGCGATGCGCGCGACGGGATCCTCCTTCGAGGCGTCCACCGCGTGGGTCGCCCCGAACTCTTCTGCCCACCTGAGTTTGTTGGCCATCACGTCGACCGCGATGATCTTGCTCGCTCCGACCAGGCGCGCGGCCTGGATCGTGTTCAACCCTACCCCGCCACACCCGAAGACGGCGACGCTCGCGCCCGGCGGCACCTTGGCGCAGTTCATGACCGGACCAGCGCCGGCGAGCACGCCGCAGCTCACGAGGCACACCACATCGAGCGGGGCATCCCGGCGAATGGGGATCACGCCCTCCTCGAGGAGCACGCCGTGGGTGGCGTAGCCGGACACCTGCAGGAAGTGGTGCAGCGGTCGGCCGTCCTTCCGGAGTCGCGTCGTGCCGTCCAATAGGAAATAGCGCGGCTTGTCGCGCAGGGCACAGAGCGTGGGCCGGCCGTTGATGCAGTACCAGCAGCGGCCGCAGGACGGAATGTAGCTCGAGCACACGTGGTCGCCGGGCTTGACCGACTCCACGCCGGCGCCGACCCGCTCCACGATCCCGGCCGCTTCGTGTCCCAGGACGACCGGGAGCGGGTGCGGGTAGTCGCCGGTCATCACGTGGAGGTCGCTGTGGCAGACGCCGTTCGCGGCGAATCGCACGAGCACCTCGTGAGGGCCGGGCTCGAGCAGCTCGACGTCCTCGACCACCAGAGGCTCTTTCACGTCGTAGAGGATCGCCGCGGTCGCTTTCATACGGTCTCCTCGTCGGTCACACGGGTGGCCGGCGCGTGTGCCACGTCGTCGCCCGCTCGAAGGCGTGGCCGACGCGCAGCACCGTTCCCTCCTCGAACGGTCGTCCGGAGAGCTGGAGCGACAACGGGAGTCCCGACGCCGTGAAGCCACACGGCAGCGCGAGCGTCGGCAGCCCCGTCACGTTGAAGGGTGGCATGTTGCTCCGCGGGAAGCCGAACTCGGGATCCTGCGCCAGCGTGAACGGCGTGGCGGGCTTCGTCGTGGTCGGCGTCGCGAGTATGTCGACCTGGCGCAAGACCTCCGCCGTCTCGCGGCAGATCTCCGCGCGGAGGCGCTGCGCCTGCACGTACTCCGCCGCCGTCACCAGGGCGCCGGTGAGGATGCGCTCGCGCAGCACATCGCCGTAGAGCTCCGGATGCTGGCGGATGTCCCGCTCGTGGTAGGCGAAGGCCTCGGCCATCATGATCAGGAGGAACGAGGGCGTCGCGCCGAAGCTCGGGACCTCGACGTCGCGGACCTGGGCGCCGAGCCCGCGGAGCGTCTCGAGCGCCTCCTCGAACGCCCGCTCGACCTCGGGATCGATCCCCTCGAAGAAGTACGCGCGCGGCACGCCGATCCGAAGGCCGCGGACGTCGTGACCGAGGGGCGCCAGGTAGTCGTCGACCGGCGCCCGACTCGAGGCCGGATCGGCGGGATCATGACCGGCCATGGCCTGCAGGAGGTACGCGCAGTCCTCCACCGTGCGCGCCATCGGGCCGGTGTGGTCGAGTGTCCACGAGAGCGTGAGGACCCCCGCGCGGCTCACGCGCCCGTACGTCGGCTTGAGCCCCACGATGCCACAGAAGGCGGCCGGCCCGCGGATGGACCCGCCGGTGTCCGAGCCCGTGGCGCCGACGACGAGCCCGGCCGCCAGGGCGGCGCCCGAGCCGCTGCTCGAGCCGCCCGGGATGTGGTCGAGGTTCCACGGATTGCGCGCCGGCGGGAAGCGATGGCCTGGGCGCTGGATGCCGAAGGCGAACTCGTGGGTCATGAGCTTGCCGAGGAACACGGTGCCCGCCTCCTGCCAGCGGCGCACGCACGTGGCGTCCTCGTCGGGGATGAAGTCGGCCAGGAGGGCGGAGCCCGCCGTCGTCCGGACGCCCCGCGTGAGATAGATGTCCTTGTGGGCGACCGGAATGCCGAGCAGCGGGCGCGTGTCACCGCGCCGCAGCGCCTCCTCGGCCGCGCGCGCCTCGGCCAGGGCGCGGTCGGTCGTCAGGGTGACGAAGGCGCGCAGGGCGGTGTCGACCTTCTCGATCCGCGCCAGCAGCGCGCGCGTCACCTCAACGGGTGAGAGCTCCCGCCTCCGATAGCGCGTCCCGAGCTCGCGGATGGTGGCGTAGGCGATCTCGTCACTCATCCCGAGCCTCGCGCCGCGGCGAGAACGTCACCGCGGGCTCCACGGTCGTCCGCGGGCGTGAGGCCAGCGCCCGCACCGGCGCGAGCGCGTCGCTCAGCAGCTTCCGCACCATGGCGAGCCGGTTCTCGGCGATCGTGACACCCGCCACTCGGATGCGCGCGCGCAGCTCCTCCAGCGTCAGCTCCCGGTCCTCTTCGTTTCCCACGGTTGTTCCTCCTAGGGAGTCCTCGGGTCCTCCCGGAGGCCGTAGAGCCTGGCGACGTTCTCGCAGGTGATCTTCCGGCGCACGCGCTCCGGCAACGTACCGAGGTTGGCCGCGAGGTGCCGCCGGGACTCCGGCCAGACGCAATCGGGATGCGGATAGTCGGCGCCCCAGATGATGTTGTCCTCGCCGACGAGGGGGATGATCGGCTCGAGATACCTGTCTTGCTGGTATGTCGTGTAGCCCTGGCGCCGGAAGTAGTCGCTCGGCTTCAGGGAGAAGCCGAGGGCGCGCGCCCGATCCTCGTACTCGGTGTCCAGGCGATCGAGCACGTAGGGGATCCAGGTCACGCCGGACTCGCCGAGCACGAACCTCAAGTCCGGATACGTTTCACAGGCTCCCGAGGCGATCAATGACACCAGCACCTCCATCCCGTCGAGCTGAAAGAGGCTGGAGCGCACGAGGCGCCACTGCGTCATGTACTCCCGCTCCATCTCGGGCGTATCCGGCACCCGCAGGCCCTTGAAGCCCGTGGAGTGGAACGAGATCGGGAAGCGACACTCCGCGGCAGCCTCCCAGAGGGGATACCAGGCGTGATGGTAGAGGGGCACGCTCATGCGTTTGAAGGCCAGATCTCCACCGCGCAGCCCCAGCCGGGCGCAGCGGCGCACCTCGCCGGCGGCCACGAGCGGATCGTTGTTGGGAATGATGGCGAGGGGGAAGATCCGCTCGGGGTCGGAGCGCTTGGCGAAGTCCGCGGCCCAGTCGTTGTAGATCGCGTTCGCCCAGGCGCGCTGCTCTCCATTGGCGATCAGGTCGTTGATCATCAGGCACCCGTAGACGATCTCCGCCGCGAGGCCGTCTCGATCCAGGTCCGCGAGCCGGAGCTCGGGCGTGGTCGGCCGTGGCCGGGCACCCGGGCGGTTGTCCCACTCGAAGCCCGAGCCCCTCATCTCGTCGATATGGCCGAAGACGCCCTTCTGGTACGGCAAGAAGCCCGGCCCCACCCCGTTCCACATCCCCTTGTCCTGGGCCTCGACGAACCAGTGGAGGCCATCCTCGAGTTCCTCCACGCGGGGCACGAGGAGCTTCCACTTGCTCGGGGCCTGCGACGACCACAGATCGGGAGGGCAGTAGGTCAGGTCGATATGATTGTCGCCGGAGATGAGCCTGTCCTGCATGGCGCGCTCCTCTGTTCGGAGGTCACCGCAACAAGGCCTTCGCGGGCGAGATCGTAAACCCGATCGAGTCCAGGGTCCAGCGGGCGCCGGATCCCCGTGGGCCGGAGCGCGCCGGCCGGAGATTCCTAGCGCTGATGCCGCTCGCGGGGCTGGGTAGGGCTCTGCTCCGATTGCAGACCGGCTGCGGCACGGGATTCCCGGTGACGTCGCATCTCCGCCCCTCGAGGAGCAGGCCCGTTCGCGGACTCGCCTGGGAACGCGCGCATCGAGGGGCGGGGGGACTCCAGGCGTTCCCGCGACGGCGCCGGTTGCGCGGCCGCGGCGTGCGGCGTCACCAGTGAGGACGGCGACGACGAGCGCTGACGCTCAACCTGACGCTCGCCCGACGGCGGCCGCGCCGGCGTGGGCGCCGGCTCCGCAGCCCTCGGTGGCGAGACGTTGCGCGGCGGGGCACTGACGCCGGGAGACGCGTGCTGCGCCTCGCCGCGCGGCACCACCGGGCGATCGACCGGCCGCGGCGTGACGGCCACGGGGCGGGCGGGCGCGCCTGCGGGCGGACGCGCCGCGGGGCCGCGCGCGGCCCCGACGCTCCCCGCCTGGGGCCTGACATTGAGCGCGCCGCGCACGGGCTCGAGCCGGCGCACGTCGACCCGAGGGATCCGAGCCTCCTGGACCGACCGTGCGCCGAAGTGATCCCGGCGGATGGCCACCACGGCATTCCGGACGTTCACATTCCTGTAGACGGTGATGTTGTTCACGTTGACGACGGTCGTGCGCTGGACGATGACGTTGTTGACGACGCGCGGTCCGCCCCAGCCGGCCCACCACGGCCGGCCGACGAAGCCGGGCCGGCCCCACCACGGCACGAGCGGCTCGCCCCAGCCCAGCGCGACCCAGCTGACGAACGGGGCGCCGATCCCCACCTGGACACCGTGCCCGCCGAAGAAGGCGACGAGCGCCGGCGCATAGACGGCTCGGCGGACGACGGGGCCCGGAGCCCACGCCCAGACGCCGTCCACGAACACCCAGCGGCCGTAGTGATACGGCGCCCAGCCCCAGGGCGCGGCGTCGACCCACGTCCAGCCGTAGTACGGATCGGAGATCCACCTGCCGGTGCTGTACGGAGCCCATCCGGCCGGCACCGCCTGGGGCATCCACACGGACCCGTACGGTTGCACGACACGCCAGCTGCCGTGGCGGTCGAGCTCGTCCGCGCCGTACACGTCCGGCGGCACGTAGCGCGAGCTCTCCGCCTGAAGAAGGTGCTCCGTGCGCGCATCGTTCCACCGGTCCCACACGTCGAGCTCGAGGGCAACCTCGCGCCGCACTGTCGGCGTCGGCACGCCCTCGAGGACCACGCCCTGGCCGGAGGCGATGACGACCGGCCCACCGGCGGACGTCAGCGTGGCTTGCCCGGCGCGCCGAGCGCTGAAGGACGTGGTCACTTCTGAGACGTCGGCGCGATAGTAACCGGGGCGCTGGATCGTGAAGGCGGCGTGGGGCGTGTCGAGCTCCACGGTGTGGCCCGGCGGGAGGCTCCGCAGATCGAGGGACACGTGACCGGTCGTGGCCTTGAGCTGCAGGAAGCTCGCCTCATGGCTCACGAGCCCGAGCTGCGTGTCGCCCCAGGCTCGCACGAACGCCTGGGAGCTCACCTGCAGCTCGAGGTCGCCCTGGGTGCCCGTGGAGAGCTCGTCACCGGGAGCCAGGGGGGTGTTGATCTCGCCGGGCGCCCAGTCCTGGGCGCCAGGCCTCCAGAAGGACACTTCACCGTGCGTGTAGCTCAGGCGGGGAGGCGTCGGCCCGACGGCGCCCGTCGGGTTCTCGCCCGGAGGCTCGGCGGCTCGGCTGCTCGGTGTTGCGCCGACGAGAAGCGCGAGCGCCAACAGCATCGCCATCAGCCGTCCCGCCATGGTCTCCATATGTCGTCAGACGGCCCCCGACGCCGTTTGTTTCTCGACGAGGGGGCGGTACACGGTCGAGCGCCGAGAGGCGTCTAAGGCATGTGGCTCTGGCTCATCGCACGGAGGCGATGGGCTTGACCTCCTTGACGAGCCGCTCCATGGCTCGCGCCATCCCCCCCACCTCGCCGCGGGGAAGATCGAACGTCAGGTAGTGGCAACCGAGCGCCTGCGCTCGTCGGATGTCGGCGCCGATCTCCTCGGGCGAGCCCTCGAAGGCCGCGCGGCCTCCGCCCTTCGCCCGATCCGTGAACGCCAGCAAGTTACGCGGGGCGACGCCGATGGCATCCCGGCGGCCCGCCTTCGTCGCCATCTCACGGATCTTGCCGATCCCCTTCTCGAGATCGTCGAGGCCGAGTCCGAGGGGGTGCCACGCGTCGCCCAGCTCCGCCACGCGCCGCATCGCCGGCGACGAGAGCGTGCCGGGCATTCCTCCAACCCAGATAGGCGGGTGCGGCTTCTGAAGC
Source organism: Candidatus Rokuibacteriota bacterium (assembly GCA_003220595.1). Classification (GTDB taxonomy): domain Bacteria; phylum Methylomirabilota; class Methylomirabilia; order Rokubacteriales; family CSP1-6; genus AR19. The sequence goes on from QHSZ01000091.1 coordinate 15,649, forward strand.
GGTCGCGGCGCGAATGTGGCACCCGAAAAGCTGAAGTACTTGCCGCTGAAGCTCGGCACGTCGCTCGCCCACGCGGCCTTGATGATCTTCAGGTACTCATCGGTGATCGCCCCGCGCTGACGGAAGGCGAGGCCGAGATCTCGAAACTCCTCCTCGTCCCACCCCACGCCGACGCCGAAGATGAAACGGCCGCTCGACACTTGGTCGACCGTCGCCGCGGCCTTGGCGGTGACCAGCGGGTTCCTGTAAGGCAGCACGATGACGCTGGCCCCGATCTGGATCCGCCGGGTCCGGCCAGACAGAAACGCGAGCAGTGAAAAGGGGTCGGGCCAGGACGGGCCGTAGTGCTGGGTCGTGGCGGGCTTGGCCAGAATGTGATCCGGCACGAAGACCCCGTCCAGGCCCAGTTCCTCGGCCTTCAGGGTGAGCTTCTCCGCGTCGGTGACCGACAGCTGCCAGATCGGGAGAACGACGCCGAGCTTCATGGGTCTACTCCTTCTGTGGCGAACGGATCGTGCGAGGCGACCATGGAAATGTGGCCCGAGAGTAGCCAGGGGGAGCGGAATGGTCAAGGACCCTCAGGCGCGGTATGATCCACGCCCTGGAGCCGCGGCCGCCTGAACCGCGCGCAGAACCGCAAGGAGGATGAGCCATGCCGGTGTACGAGTACTACTGTGACAAGTGCCAGCGCGAAGTGACGTTCACCCTGACCATCAGCGAGCACGACAAGGGGCGGATCACGTGCCCCAAGTGCGGAGGCAAGGCCCTGCGGCCGCTGCTGAGCACGTTCGTCTCGCAAACGTCGCGCAAGTCCTGAGCTCCAGGCCAGCACGCCCGGAACGGGGTCGCCCATGAAGGCTGCCGTGTACCACGGACCGCGCGACATCCGTGTGGAGGAGCTCCCGCTGCCGGCCATCGCCGCCGACGAAGTCCTGGTGCGCGTCGCCGCGTGCGGCATCTGCGGCTCGGACCTGCATCTCTACCGGCTCGGGATGTTCGAGGCGCTCGGTCGGCCGGTGGAGGGAGGTCGCGTCATGGGCCACGAGCTGGCCGGCGAGATTGCCGCGGTGGGGGCGAGCGTCAGGGAGTTCAGCCCCGGTGACCGGATCGCGGGCGTGAGCCTGGGCGGCTTCGCGGAGTACGTCGCGGTCAAGCTCACCGAGCGCGGTCCGCATCACCTGCCGGCGGGGGTGAGCTTCGAGGAGGGCGCCACGCTGGAGCCCCTGGCGACCTCGATCCATGGGGTCGACCTGGCACGACCGGGCCGCGGCGAGACGGTGGTCGTGCTGGGCGCCGGCATCATCGGCCTCGGCTGTCTCCAGGTGCTCCGCGCCACCCGCGACTGCCGCGTGATCATGGTGGACGCCTCCAAGCGGCGTCTCGACATGGCACGGGCGCTGGGAGCCGACGCCATCGTGGACCTGACCGCCACCGACCCGCTGGAGGCCGTCATCGGGTTGACCGGTGGGGCGAAGCCCCTGGATCGATTCCAGGTGCGAAGCGGAAACGCCGACGCCGTCATCGACTGCGCCGGGGCCCAGGTCTCGCCCGACCAGGGGCTCTCCATGCTCAAGCAGGCCGAGGGTCGCCTCGTGCTGGTGGCGCTGTTCGAGCGCCCGCCCACGCTGGACTTCAACCAGGTCGTGCGCAAGCAGGTGACGGTTCACGGCTCGTGGGCCTGGACCGGCGACGACTTCCGCCG
>QHSZ01000260.1 GCA_003220595.1 Candidatus Rokuibacteriota bacterium
CTTTGCCGCCCCAGAGCGACGGACAGAAGTCGGCGCGCCTGCCGGTCGCTGGCACGCGGTCCGCGTTATAGGCGGGACGGCCGGACTTCGCATCGATGCTCTTGAACACGTTTTGCTTGACGTACTGGGTCGCGGAGACGAAGCCGATCTTGTCCGAGCTGCGCTCCAGCAGATACAGGTAGCCGTTACGTGCCGCGTGCACCAGCCCCTTGATCGAGCGCCCGTCCTTCTGATAGTCGACGACGAGCGGCGCGTCCATCTCGTCCCAGTCCCAGGAGTCGTTCCAGTGGTACTGGAAGTGGCTGGTGATCTTGCCGTTATCGGGATCGATGGCGATGGTGGAGGATGTGTAGAGGTTGTCCCCCGGGCGCTGATCGCCGAACCAGGGCGAGCCGTTCCCGGTGCCCCAATACGTCAGACCCAGCTCCGGGTCATAGGTGCCCGTCATCCAGACGGAACCGCCCCCACGCTTCCAGGCGTCGCCCGACCAGGTGTCGTGGCCTGGCTCGCCCGGACCGGGGATCGTGTATGCCTTCCACGCGGGCTCGCCGGTCCGCACATCGAAGGCCTGCACGAAGCCCCGGATGCCGAACTCGCCGCCCGACACGCCCACCATGACCTTGCCCTTGGCCACGAGCGGCGCGAGCGTCATGTAGTAGCCGGTCTTGTAGTCCTCGACCTTCTGCTGCCAGACTTGCTTTCCCGTCTTGGCATCGAGGGCGACCAGGTAGCAGTCGAGACTCGCCACGAGCACCTTGTCGCCGTGCAACGCGATTCCCCGGCTGGTGTTGTGAAGGGCCTTGAAGTCCTCCGGCAGCTCCCGCCGGTACCGCCAGAGGAGCTTGCCGGTCTTGGCGTCCAGCGCGATCACCTGGCTGTAGGGGGTCGAGATGAACATCATGCCGTTGTTGACGAGGGGGGGCGCCTCGTGGCCAGAGTTCACCCCGGTCGAGAAGGCCCAGACCGGTACGAGCCTCTTGACGTTGGTGGCTTTGATCTGGTCGAGCGGGCTGTAGCTCCAGCCCTGATAGTTGCCCCGGATCTGCAGCCAGTTCTCGGGTTCCGGTTTGACGAGCCGTTCGTCGGTCACGGGGCTGTACATGCCCTGTGCCACCACAGACGCCGGCAGCACCGCGAGGCCAAGCACCGCTGCGAGCGCCGCAAGGGTTCTGGTTGTCTTCACGACCGTCCCTCCTCCTGCCGATCGGGTTTGTACGACTGACGCGCGGGGTAGAGCCAGCTCCCTCATAGGCGTTCGCCTCCAACTCGACCCGTGAACTCGCCGGCCACCGTCAGGACACCGTTGGTCATCCTGACGGGTAGCATAGGAAGCCGCCGCGGCGCGGGCCCGTCGACGACTCGGGCGTGGTCCCGCGGGTCGAATTGAGTCGCGTGGCAGGCGCAGAAAAGGTTCTTGGCCTGGGCCTGCCACATCGAGACGGGGCATCCCTGGTGAGTGCAGACGGCCGAGTACGCCACCACGCCGTCCGCCGCGAGCGCCCGAGTCTCGTCGGTCATCTCTGCAGGATCGAAGCGAATCAGCAGCACCAGGTTGAGGGCCGACCCGTTTCTGACGACCTTCGCGCTAGGGTCCATCGGGTACGCCTGCTGTTGGGGCCCACCGAGCGGCAGGTCCGCCGGCGTGACGATCTGACCCTCCCGCTCCCCGAACGGGAACACGAAGACATCACCCACCCGTGGACGGGCAGTCCTCGGGTCGTCGGCGAGGGCGAAGGCGCCCTCGGGCGACGAGAAACAGAGCCCGAGGCCCAGGGCTGCCGTCAGGAAGGCACGACGCCCCTGGGTACGCTCCCGAGAGTCACGGGGGCGCCGCCTCGGGGAGTCATCGGATGAGGTTCCGTCCGCGAGCCCCACGTTCCCTCTCCTGCCGTTCTCGCCACGCTGTGAGCGCGCTGCCCTGGGCGTTCCCATCGGATGCATACGGGCGGTCCACGCCGCCCCCCTCGTGGTCCTGTGGTGACAACGGATAGACCCCGAGCATGGCGTCTGTCAAGTGGGAAGACGGAAGTGGGGAGACGGAAGGACCGGCGCGGTGCGTGACGCGGGCGAGCGCGATCCCGCTCAGAGCAGGGTGCACGCCTCGTCGAAGTCAAGCCGGGGCAGCCTCGGCAGAACCTTGGCGGGATCGCCGTGGCCCACGTTGCACAGGGAATTCGTAGATCTCGTGGAGCTGCGCGTCGCTGACGGGCGTGTCGAGCCAGCCTCTCACGTCGGTCCTCCTCGCGAGCCTTGTGTGCCGTCAGATGCTCGCGCTGTCCGGATGGCTTCCCACACCCGCGCGCTGCTCGCCGGCATATCGAGCCCGCGGACGCCGAGCGGCGCGAGCGCGTCGACCACCGCGTTCATCACGACGGGGAGCGCCCCGACCGTCCCCGCCTCGCCGGCCCCCTTGGCGCCGAGGGGGTTGAGCGTCGTCGGGACCGGATGGCTCTCGATGCGCACGTCGGGGAGGGTGTCGGCGCGGGGCATCGCGTAATCCATGAACGACGCGGTCAGGAGCTGGCCGGAGTCCTGGTCGTACACGACCTGCTCCATCAGCGCCTGGCCCGCGCCCTGCGCGACGCCGCCGTGGATCTGGCCCTTGAGCGTGAGGGGATTGATCACGGTGCCGACGTCGTCGACGATCACGTAGCTGACGAGCGTGACCGCGCCCGAGTCGGGATCGACCTCGACCTCGCAGACGTGGCAGCCGTTGGGCCACGTGTCGGCGGGCGGGGCGAACGTTCCCGTCTCGTAGAGCCCCGGCTCAAGGCCGGGCGGGAGTTGGGCGGGCTGGAAGGCGGCGCGCGCCACGTCCCGGAGGGCGACCGCGCGGTCCGTTCCCACGACCGCGAACGTGCCGTCGGCGAAGGTGATGTCAGCCGGGGCCGCCTCCAGGAGGCGGGCGGCGATCCGCTTCCCCTTGGCGATCACCTTGTCGGCGGCCAGCCAGAGCGCGGTGCCGCCGATGACCGTCGAGCGCGAGCCCATGGTGCCCATGCCGAACCCGACCCGGTCCGTGTCCCCGTCGATGTACCGCACCTCCGCGGGGTCGAGGCCGAGACGCTCGTGCAGGATCTGCTTGAACGTCGTCTCGTGTCCCTGCCCCTGGTTCTTCGTGCCCATGAAGACGGTCGCACTCCCGCTCGGCGCGAATCGGATCTCGGCGAACTCGGGCTGGGGGCCCGCGGCGCGCTCGATCGCGTTGACGACGCCGATTCCCCGCAGCAGGCCGCGGCGGCGCGACGCCTCGCGCCGCGCGGCGAAGCCGGGGACGTCGGCGAGCTTCAACGCCGCGTCCATGTTCTTCTCGAACTCACCGCAGTCGTAGGTCACGCCGAGCGGCGTGCGGCACGGCATCGCCGACGCCGGAATGAGGTTCGTCCGCCGCAGCTCCACGGGATCGACGGCGAGCTCACGGGCGGCGTCGTCGATCAGGCGCTCGATGACGTAGGTCGCCTCCGGGCGGCCCGCCCCACGGTACGGCGCCGTCGGGTTGGTGTTCGTCAGGACGCTCAGCACCTGCACGTGGGCGGCGGAGAAGGTGTACACGCCGACCAGCGTGACGACGTTGCCGAAGGTCGCGAGCAGGTTCCGATCCGAGGAGACGTAGGCGCCGACGTTGGCGAGCGTCCGGACGCGGAGCGCGAGGAAGCGCCCCTCGCCGTCCAGGGCGAGCTCGGCCTCGCTCACGTTGTCCCGCGCGTGCTCGTCGGCGGGGACCGCCTCGCGGCGCTCGCACACCCACTTCACGGGGCGGCGGAGCTTCCGCGCCGCCCAGAGCACGAGCCGATGCTCGGGGTACTGCCAGCCCTTCGTCCCGAAGGCGCCCCCGATGTCGCCCGCGACGACGCGGATCCGGTGCTCGGGGATCTTGAAGATGTTGGTCGCCAGCGCGCTGCGGACGCGGTGCGGGTACTGGACGTCGGCGTAGAGCGTGTACCGGTCCTCGCCGGGATCGTAGACGCCGAGCGCCCCCCTTGGCTCGATGTACTGGGCGTGCACGCGGGTGATCACGTAGCGGCGGCGGACGACCCGCGCGGCCCGATCGAAGGCGGCGTCGGTCGCCGCCTTGTCGCCGGCCGCGAAGACGTTGGAGACGTTGTCGGGGCACTCGTCCCACACCGGGGGACTGCCGGGCAGGACCGCCGCCGCGGCGGAGGTCACCGAGGCCAGCGGCTCGTAGTCGATCCGCACGCGCTCGGCCGCGTCCTCGGCCTGGGCCCGCGTCGCGGCGACCACGAGGGCC
>QHSZ01000261.1 GCA_003220595.1 Candidatus Rokuibacteriota bacterium
CGCCTGGGGAGGCCGCCGACGTTGTGGTGGGTCTTGATCGTGGCGGACGGGCCGCGGAACGAGACCGACTCGATCACGTCCGGGTAGAGCGTGCCCTGGGCGAGCCAGGGAATGTTGCCGAGCTTCCGCGCCTCGTCCTCGAACACGGCGATGAACTCGCCCCCGATCCGCTTCCGCTTCACTTCGGGGTCGGTGACACCACGCAAAACCTCGAGGAATCGCGTCGATGCATCGACATGGATCAGGTTGATCTTGAATGTGTCCCGGAAGGCGTGGACGACCGCCTGCGCCTCGCCCTTCCGGAGGAGGCCGTTGTCCACGAAGACACACGTGAGCTGGTCGCCGATGGCCCGGTGGATCAGGACGGCGACGACCGAGGAGTCGACCCCGCCCGAGAGCGCGCAGAGCACTTGTTGGTTGCCGACCGTGTCCCGGATCGCGTCCACGGTGCTGTCGATGAAGCCGGCCATGGACCACGTGCGGGCGACGCCGCAGATGTCGAGGAAATTGTCGAAGATCCTCTTGCCTTGCGGGGTGTGGACGACCTCTGGGTGGAACTGGACGGCGTAGAGCTTTCGCTGCTCGTCCGCCATCGCGGCGACGGGGCAATTCGGGGTGGCGCCGAGCGCGGTGAAGCCCTTGGGCGGGCGCAGCACCGTGTCGCCGTGACTCATCCAGACCGTCAGGCACCCCTTGGCGTCGGGCTCGAGGCCGCGGAAGAGGCGGCCCGGCCCGCCCTGGAGCTCGACCTCCGCCTTGCCGTACTCGCGCCGCTCCGCCGGCACGACGTGGCCGCCGAGGAGGTACCCCATCGCCTGCATGCCGTAGCAGATGCCGAGCACGGGCACGCCGGCGTCGAAGAGCGCCTTCGGGGGGAGCGGCGCGCCGTCCTCGTAGACGCTCGAGGGGCCGCCCGAGAGGATGATGCCCTTGTAGCCGTCCGCGAGGATCTGCTCGAGCGGGTGGGTGCAGGAGAAGATCTCGGAGTACACGGACATCTCCCGGACCCGGCGGGCGATCAGCTGCGTGTACTGGCCCCCGAAGTCCAGGACCGCGATCTTGTCGGGCGCGAGCATGCGGCGCCCGGCGCTACCGGGGCCGTCCCAGCTTCTGGGCCTGCTGGAAGACCTTCCCTTCGGTCTTGATCGTCGGCGCGATGATCAGCTCCGTCAGCTGAAGCTCGCGGATGCTCCGGGCGCCCACCGAGCCCATGCAGGTCCGGATGGCGCCGACCAAGTTGAGCGTGCCGTCCTCGGTGAACGCGGGCCCGACGAGGATCTGCTCGAGCGGGCCCGCGATGCCGACGCGGATCCTCGTGCCCCGCGGCAGGTTGGCGTGCGGCGTGGCCATGCCCCAGTGGTAGCCCCGGCCCGGCGCCTCGATCGCGCGGGCGAACGCCGAGCCGATCATGACCGCGTCGGCACCCGAGGCGAGCGCCTTGCACACGTCGCCACCCGTCGTCATGCCGCCGTCGGTGATGATCGGGACGTAGCGCCCGGTCTGCTTGTAGTGCAGGTCGCGCGCGGCCGCGGCGTCCGCCGTGGCCGTCACCTGCGGCACGCCGACGCCCAGCACCTCGCGGCTCGTGCACGCGGCACCCGGCCCCACGCCGATCAGCAGCGCGTCGGCCCCGACGTCCATCAGCTCGAGGCACGCCTCGTAGGTGACGACGTTGCCGATGATGAGCGGGATCGCGAGCGATTTCTTGAGCTTGCGGAGGTCGACCGGGGTGTACTCGGTGGCGATGTGGCGGGCGGTCGTGACGGTCGACTGGACCACGAAGATGTCGGCGCCGGCCTCCTGGGCGATCTGCGCGAAGCGCTCGGCGCGCTGCGGGATGGAGGACACGACCGCCGGCCCCCCGCCCTTCTTGATCGCGCGGATGTGCTGGTGGATCAGCTCTTCCTTGATCGGCTCGCCGTAAATCGACTGGATGATCTTGGTAGCCTCTTCCTGGCTCGCCGAGACGATGCGGTCGAGGACGTCTTCGGGGTTCGCGTAGCGGGCGAAGATCCCTTCGAGGTTCAGCACCGCGAGGCCGCCGAGCCGGCCCATCTCGGTGGCGAGCCGGGGCCCGACGACGCCGTCCATCGCCGCGGCGATGATCGGCAGCTCGAACCGGTGGCCGCAGAGCTCCCAGGAAATGTCGACCTCGTTCGGATTGACCGTCACGGTCCCGGGAACGAGCGCGATGTCGTCGAACCCGTATGCGACCCTCGCCTTGCGGCCTCGCCCGACCCACATCCCCATCGGCACCCTCCCCCGCGCTCAGCCACCGGTTACCAGCGCCGATCCCGTATATAGGGATCGCCCTCGGCCCACCCCACTACATTTCGTGTACTATACCCCTCGCCTTCAACGCCTGTCAACGACGCGACCCGACGGGTTGGCCTCGTCCCAGAGGCGGCGCAGGCCCTCGAGTCGCAGGTGCTCGTCCACCTGCTCGATGCAGCGCGCGACGTCGGCGAGGAGGCCCGCGTGGCCGCCGGTCGCGATCACGCGCGTCGTCCCGCCCATCTCCGCGCGCATGCGCTCGACGAGCCCGTCGACCAGCCCCGCGTAGCCGTAGATCGCGCCCGACTGGAGGTTCGTCACCGTGCTGCGCCCGATGGCCTCCTTCGGCCGCACGAGCTCGACACGGTAGAGCCTCGCCGCCCGTGCGACGAGGGCCTCCACGGACGTCGCGAGGCCGGGGGCGATCGCGCCGCCGATGAACTCCCCGCGCGCATTCACGCAGTTGAACGTCGTCGCGGTGCCGAAGTCGATGACGATCACGGGCGCGCCGTAGCGCGCGGTCGCGGCGAAGGCGTCCACGTAGCGGTCGGCGCCGACCTCGCGCGGCGCCTCCACCGCGAGCGGCATGCGCGTGTTCACGCCCGGCTCCACGCTGTAGGGCGCGTGGCCGAAGTACTCCTCACACATCCGCTCGAGCGTCTGCTGCACCGGGGGCACGACGTTCGAGAGCGCGACGCCGTGGAGGTCGGACGGCTGGATGCCGCGCGTCCGGAGCAGCGTCCCGAAGAAGATCCCGTACTCGTCGGCGGTTTGCTCGCGGCGGCTCGTCAGGCGCCAGGACACGAGGAGCCGCTCGCCGTCGAACACGCCGATCTTGGTGTTGGTGTTCCCGACGTCAGCGACGAGCAGCATCGGGCGCCCTCCCCCGGGACGCCGGCGCCGGCCCGGCGATCTCCCCCGCGACGATCCTCCGAGTGCCGTAAGCCGCGTCCTCCACGAGAAGCGCGCCGTCCGCGTCGAGGCCGACCGCGACGCCGGTGATCCCGTCGATCGTGACCTGCCGGCCGATGGTCTCGCCGAGCGCGAGCCAGCGCACGCGCACGGGCTCCCCGCCCTCGGATTCGAGCCGCGCACGCCACGCGTCGAACTCCTCGAGCAGGGCGGCGAGGACCGCGTCACGGGCCGGCGCGCTCCCCGTCTCGAGCGCCACGGAGGTGGCCAGGCCGGCGAGCTCGAGCGAAAACTCGCGCTGGGCCAGATTGAGGCCGACGCCGATGACGAGCGCCGGAGCGTGGGCACCGCTGCGCGATTCGAGCAGGATTCCACCGAGCTTTCGCCCGCGCGCCAGCACGTCGTTGGGCCACTTGAGCCTGGCCTCGAGCCCGGTGCTGCGGCGTAGGGCTTCGGCGGCCGCCACCGCGGTTGTCAGCGAGAACAGGGGCCAGAGCCCGAGCGGGACGCGCGGGCGCACCAGGATGGACGCGAGCAGGCTCGTCCCCGGCGCGTCGGTCCAGGGGCGCCCGCGCCGGCCGCGGCCCGCCGACTGGTGATCGGCCACGACGACCGTGCGGTCCGGGCTGCCCTCGGCGGCGAGCCGCCAGGCGACAGCCTGCGTCGACTCGACGCTCGGCAACCGCACGACGGGCGGCGAGAGCTTAGCGGGCGCCGTCATCGAGCCACCCCAGGCTCGCGGTGAGCTTGGCGCGCAAGGTCTCCTGCTCGGCGAGGCGCGCCCGCTCGCGCTCGACGATCTCCGCGGGCGCGCGCTCCACGAACTCGGGCCGCGCGAGCTTGGCCGTGAGGAACTCGACGCTCTCGGCGACCTTGCGGATCTCCTTCTCGAGCCGCTGGCGCTCGGCCGCCAGATCCACGATCCCCGCCAGCTCGACGTAGATCTCGGCCCCGCCGGCCACGGCCAGCGCAGAGCTCTTCGGGCGCCCCGCCCGCGGGTCCACCACGAGCCGGATGCGGGCGAGCGCGTCGACGAGGGCCGTGTGCTCCTTGAAGAGGTCGCCTCCGTCGCGGGTTGGACGGAGGGTCACGCGGAGCACTTCGGCGGGGCTGATGCGCATCTCGCCGCGGATATTGCGCACCGCCGTGACCACCTCCATCACCGCACCCAGCGCCCGCTCGGCTGCCGGGTCGTGCTGCTTCCGGCCCGCCTTCGGGTACGGCGCGATCATGATCGAGTCCCCGTCGTGCGGGAGGCGCTG
>QHSZ01000270.1 GCA_003220595.1 Candidatus Rokuibacteriota bacterium
CGCTCGAGCTGATCCACACGTACTCGCTGATCCACGACGACCTGCCCGCGATGGACGACGACGACTACCGCCGTGGGCGCCCCACCAGCCACAAGGTGTTCGGCGAGGCGATCGCGATCCTCGCCGGCGACGCGCTGCTGACGCTCGCGTTCCGGCTCATCGCGGACAACACGCCCCTCGTGAAGGACCCGGCCGTGCTGCGCGACGTCGTCGCCGAAGTGGCCGGCGCCGCGGGCACCTTCGGGATGGTCGGCGGCCAGGTGGTGGACATCGAGTCCGAGGGCAAGACGATCAGCGCCCAGACGCTCGAGTACATCCACCGGCACAAGACGGCGGCGCTCATCCGGGCCTCGCTGCGCGTGGGCGCGCTCCTCGGCGGCGGCGACGCGCGGGCGATCGAGACGATCAGCGAGGCGGGGAGCGACCTCGGGCTCGCGTTCCAGATCATCGACGACATCCTCGACGTGGAGGGGAGCCTCGCCGAGCTCGGCAAGACCGCCGGCAGCGACGAGCGCAAGGGGAAGGCGACCTACCCCGCGGTGCACGGCCTCGAGGCCTCGCGCCGTCAGGCGAAGCTCCTGATCGAGCGGACCAAGCAGCGGCTCGCGGTCTTCGGCGAGGCCTCCGGCCCGCTCTGCGCGCTGGCCGACTACGTCTTCGAGAGGAAGAACTAGCGTGGCCGTCATCTCCGGCGTCTATGCGCGGGAGATCCTCGACTCGCGCGGCAATCCGACGGTCGAGGTCGAGGTCCAGCTCGAGTCCGGCTCCTGGGGCCGCGCGGCGGTGCCGTCGGGCGCCAGCACCGGCAAGCGCGAGGCGGTCGAGCTGCGCGACGGCGACAAGCAGCGCTACGGCGGCAAGGGCGTGCGCCAGGCCGTGCACAACGTCGAGGAGACGATCGCCCCGGAGATCGAGGGGATGGAGGCCTCGGAGCAGGCCGCGATCGATCAGGCGCTCCTCGAGCTCGACGGCACACCGAACAAGTCGGCGCTCGGCGCCAACGCGATCCTCGGTGTGTCGCTCGCGGTCGCGCGCTCGGCGGCCGACGACGCGGGCCTGCCGCTCTACGCCTACCTCGGCGGCGTCGGCAGCCGGCTCATGCCGGTGCCGCTCATCAACGTGCTCAACGGGGGCGCCCACGCCGACAACGGCCTCGACTTCCAGGAGTTCATGCTCGTCCCCGCGGGCGCCGACAGCCTCTCGACGGCGATCCGCATGGGCGCCGAGATCTTCCAGACGCTGAAGGGCCTGCTCAAGGAAAAAGGGCTCGCGACGGGCGTCGGCGACGAGGGCGGCTTCGCGCCGGCCCTCCAGAACAACACGGTGGCGCTCGACCTCCTCGTGCAGGCGGTCGAGCGCGCGGGTTACCGGCCCGGCGAGGACGTCATGCTGGCGCTCGACCCCGCGGCGAGCGAGTTCGCCGAGACGGGCGGCCGCTACCGCCTGCGCCGCGAGGGCGTCACCCTCTCGAGCGAGGAGATGGTCGCGCGTTACGAGGCGCTCGTGGACCGCTACCCGATCGTCTCCATCGAGGACGGCCTGGGCGAGGACGACGTGGCGGGCTGGGGCGCGATCACGCGCACGCTCGGCAAGCGCATCCAGCTCGTCGGGGACGACCTGTTCGTCACCAACCCCGCGATCATCCAGCAGGGGATCAAGAACGGTCTCGCCAACGCGGTGCTCGTGAAGCTGAACCAGGTCGGCACGCTGACCGAGACGCTCCAGGCGATCGAGCTGGCGAAGCGCGCGGGCTACGGCACGATCATCTCGCACCGCTCGGGCGAGACCGAGGACACCTTCGTCGCGGACCTCGCCGTCGCCGTCAACGCGGGCCAGATCAAGACCGGCTCGGTGTCGCGCGGCGAGCGTACCGCCAAGTACAACCAGCTCCTGCGCATCGAGGAAGAGCTGGGTCACGCGGCGTCGTGGCCCGGGCGCTCCCTCTACACGCGCGTCGCCCGATGAGCCCACCCGTCGCCGCGCGGCGCCGCGCAACGCAGCAGCGTGAGCGTCTCGGCGTGGTGCTCGCGCTCCTCGTCGCCGTCGGCCTGGCCGTCTTCGGCGTCCGCGAGTCGGTGCGCGTCTGGCGTCTGCACCAGGACCTCGAGATCCTCGAGCGCGACGTCCAGGACATGAGCGCCAGGCAGAAGCGGCTCGAGGCCCAGGCCGAGCGCCTCCGCAACGACCCGAGCTACATCGAGAAGCTCGCCCGCGAGGAGATGGGCATGGTCCGGCAGGGCGACCGCGTGCTCAAGTTCCCCTCGCAGCCGTCGCCCGTGCCGCTGCCTCCGAGCCGCTGACCGCTACGTCCGTGGACGCGTTCGCACAGTGGTTCTGGGGCACGGGCTGGTTCTGGGTCGCGGCGTTCTGGGTGGCGCTCCTCGCCAACGCCCGCGCCGTCCTGAAGCTCCTGGTGGACTGGAAGGGGATGCGGGCCACGTGCCGCCTCGTCGAGGCGGCGTACGCGCGGCTCGAGGCGCTGCCCGACGAGGCCCGGCTGGAGCGCGACGCGCGCGCGCCCGTGTTCGTCCACCTCGTGCCCGCGTTCCAGGAGCCCGAGATCGCGACGACACTGCGGGCGCTCCTCGACTCGCGCTACCCACACGGCAAGCTCCACGTCGTCGTCGCGGCGAATGAGGACGAGGCCCGCGCGCCGCACCCCGCCATGGGCGTGTCCACGGCCGAGCTCGTGCGCCGGTTCCGCGAGAGCCTGCCGCCCTGGCAGCAGAAACAGCTCTCGGTCGTTGCGCTGCCCGGGCCGGGGCGGAAGGCCGCCCAGCTCAACTGGGCGTTGCGCCCGGAGTTTCTCCGCACCCTCCTCGACGGTCAGCACGACCCGGCGCGCGTCTACGTCGGCGTCAGCGACGCGGACTCGATCCCCGACCCGAACACCTACCGCTGGATCGCGGCCGACGTGCTCGCCGGACGCGCGCACCTGGCCTACCAGGGCGTGACGCTCTCCCTCGCCAACGTCGACCGTCTCGACGTGCGCGGCCGCGTGTGCGCCGTCCAGCAGTCGTCCATCTTCATCCGCGTCTCGATCGCGCGGCTCGTTGGCGAGCGCCGGCGCGTCGCCTGGTTCGCGGGCCTCGCCGCGCGGTCGTCGGGGGTCGCGCGCCTCGTGCGTCCGGTCTTCGAGCTCCTGTTCCGCCGCGCGCAGATCTGCCTCGGTCATCACGAGTTCGTGCGTCTGGACACCCTGCAATCGCTCGGGCTCTTCCCGACCGCCGGCGCGACGGAAGACTCCACGCTCGGCTACGCGCTCGGCGCCCGTGGCATCCTGATCGCCGCGCTCCCGCTGCTCGAGCTGGTGGACATGCCCGAGACGAACGAGGGGATGATCCGGCAGAACGCGCGCTGGTACAAAGGGGTGCTCGACGACGTCGCGTTTCTCCGCGCGACCTGGCGCGCGCGGCGGAGCGCCTTCAACCTCGCCCAGCTCGGCCGCCACGTCGGCAACAAGGTGATCGAGTGGCCCATGGCCGCTGCCGTCTATCCGGTGCTCGGCTTCCTCGGCTGGCAGCTCGCATATCGCTTCGCGCATCACCCCGCGTGGTTCCTGCTCGGCGTCGCGCTCCCGACGATTTCGCTCGGTCTGACGATCTGGGTCGGCGGCATCGCCACCCAGGGCCTGATCGAGCGCCTCACGCCCTACGCGCCGCGCCCCGTCGACGTCGCGCGCACGTCGTTGAAGGCGAAGTTCTGGGGGACGTTCAGGTGTCAGACGTACTGGCTCCTGGCCACGCGCGGCGCCTGGCGCGTGCTCTGGGCGCTCGCGCGGACCAGGCGCTTCGAGCCCGCCAAGACCGATCGCGTCGTGCGCCAGGGCCGCGGGACGCGCCGGGACCGAGCCGCGCATGCCCCCTAGCTTCTGGCAGGCCGCGCTCGACAAGATGCTGAAGCGCGTGGACCAGACCGGTCCCCAGCTCAAGGGCGCGTTTCCCCACTACGCCCAGCCCACCGGTGAGTGGGTGACCACGCCCGACGGCGACTGGACGGGCGGCTTCTGGCCCGGCATGTGCTGGCTCGCCGCCAAGGCCACGGGCGGCGCGCGGTACCGCCGCTGGGCGCTCGAGTGGGCCGAGCGCCTGCGCCCACGCGCCACGTCCGACACGGCCTTCCGCGGCTTTCTCTTCTACTACGGCGCCGTACCCGGGGCGCTGCTCCATTACGACGCGACGGCGCGAGAGATCGCGCTCGAGGGCGCGCGCCACTGGGCGAAGGCCTACAACCCGAACGCCGGCTGCTTTCCGCTCGGCGCGGCCGCCGAGGAGGCCAGCGACGTCGGCCAGGGCGAGGCGTCGATCGACACCGTCCAGGGCGCGGCGCTCCTGGTCTGGGCCGCGCAGACCGCGGGCGAGCCGGCGTGGAAGAACCTCGCCGTCTTCCATGCGCGCCGGCACATCGAGTTCTGCGTGCGCGCGGACGGCAGCGTCTGCCAGTCGGCCTCGTTCGACCCGACGACGGGCGCCCTGAAGCGCCGCTACACCCACAAGGGCGTGAGCCACGAGAGCACCTGGGCGCGCGCCCAGGCGTGGGCGATCCTCGGCTACGCCCTCATGCACCAGTGGACGGGCGAGAAGGACTTCCTCGACGTCGCGCAGAAGACGGCCGACTGGTGGATCGCCCACGTGCCGCCGAACCGCGTCGCCTACTGGGACTTCGACGCGCCCGTCACGCCCGACACCGAGCACGACTCCTCGGCCACGGCCATCACGGCCGCGGCCCTCCTGAAGGTCGCGGCCGCCCAGAAGGACGAGCAGAAGCGGAAGGAGTACCGCGCGGCCGCCGAGGCCACGGTGCGCGCGCTCGGCGAAGGCTACCTGGACGCGCGCGGCGTCCTCGACCGCGGCTGCTACTCGAAGCGCATCAACCTCGCCACCCGCAACGA
Organism: Candidatus Rokuibacteriota bacterium; assembly: GCA_003220595.1. Lineage (GTDB taxonomy): Bacteria > Methylomirabilota > Methylomirabilia > Rokubacteriales > CSP1-6 > AR19. Next base: position 4,892 of record QHSZ01000270.1, read on the forward strand.
GCTCATCTGGGGGTCGTACTACCTGTTCGAGGCGCTTTGCGTGCTGGCGGGGCAGCTCGAGGCGAACAAGCTCTAGCTCGCGCGGGGCGCGCCGCGTTGACAGCGACCCGTCCCTACGGTAAAGTTCATGGGTCACCGCGGGGTGGAGCAGCCCGGTAGCTCGTTGGGCTCATAACCCAAAGGTCGCTGGTTCAAATCCAGCCCCCGCAACCAACGAACGACGAGGGGTTAGCGGACGCAAGAGCCGCTAACC
>QHSZ01000092.1 GCA_003220595.1 Candidatus Rokuibacteriota bacterium
TTCGGGACGCCACGTGGAGCACGTAAGCGCGGGTACCGCGATTTGCTTCGAAGTCGCTTATCTGCGGAAAAGATTCAGAAGCAGAAGCGGCTGAGCAGGACGACCTTGAAGCCGAGGCTGAGTGTGGTTTTGGTCGCCACGCGTGTCGCGCGGTTCCTCGTGTTGCTCATTGCCATCGTCGCAGCAGGCTGTGTTCGGCCAACCCGGGTCTCGGAGGTGCGGCGACTCAGCGAGACAGTCGGCCGAGCGGGTGTCGAGGTGGCTGCCGACGACACGTTGCACGGTGAGGAAAACACGGGACATCTCCTCGGCAGCTACTACTCCGTGCGAATACCAGTGACCGACAGGCCACTCGACGACTTTACGATCGCCTTACCACGAATAGAACTCGATGGCGCACCAACGCAGCTTCCGCGCGTTCGCTTCGAGCGATCACTTCATCGAATGTTTTTCGCGCCGATCAACTGTTAGCGTCAAGGGGTCGTAGGTGCGGAGGTCAGGCCGATCGTCATCGTAGGACGCATCGCCGCGGCCGGGTGCGAGCGATGACTGATCTCCACCCGACCATTGTGGCCACGTTTCTGGTCGTGGCTGCCTTGCTCTCGGCCGGCCCGACAGCTTCGACTGGACGTGCGCCCGCCGCGCTGCGATGATCCCCCGGGGAAGCGGGCCGGCGACAGGCACCGCGACGCGGGAGGAGCGACCATGAACGGACACGACAACTCGTGGGCAGAGAACTGGGGACTGGTTCCCCTCCGGCTCGCCGTCGGGCTGGTCTTCGTCGTTCACGGGGCTCAGAAACTCTTCGTCTTCGGCCTCGGCGGCGCCGCGGGTTTCATGGCCAAGGTGGGCATCCCGTTGCCCTCGGTCGCGGCGGTCGTGGTGACGGCCGTGGAGATTCTCGGCGGGCTGGCGCTCGTGCTTGGTCTGGGCACGCGGCTGGCGGCGGCCCTCCTGGCGTTCGAGATGCTGATCGCCATCCTGACCGTACGCCTCAAGATGGGCTTCGTGGGCGGCTATGAGTTCGAGCTCACGCTGCTCGCCGCCAGCCTGAGCTTGGTCCTCCTCGGCGCCGGGCCCGTAACCGCGAAGACGGTCTTCGCGCGCCGCGCGGCGACGCAGACGGGAGGATCCCGCTGATGCCGAGCGCCGGCTTGCCGGCGCAAGCTAACGATTCAGGAACTTCCTCACGCTGCTCGCGATCCCGGCCGGGTCGAGGCCGTGCTTCGCGTAGAGGCCCTTCGAGTCGCCCGACTCGCCGAAGCCCTGGACGCCGAGGCGCTTCAGCGGCATCGGCATCACCTCGCCGAGGGTCTCGGCGACCGCGCCGCCGAGCCCGCCCGAGATCGAGTGGTCCTCGACCGTCACCACGTGACCCGTCCGCCCGACGGAGCGGAGGAGCAGCTCCTCGTCGAGCGGCTTGATGCATGCCGCGTTGATGACCTCCGCCGCGATCCCGTCGGCATCGAGGCGCTTCGCGGCCTCGAGCGTGTTGAAGACGGTGCCGCCCGAGGCGATCAGCGTGACGTCGTTGCCGGGACGCAGGACGAGCCAGCGGCCGAGCTCGAAGCGATAGTCGGGTGGGCACACGGGCTCGAGATTCTGACGCGTGAGCCGCAGGTAGATCGGGCCCTCGTGCTCGACGGCGTAGGCGACGACCTGCTTCGTCTCGAGCTCGTCGGCCGGCTGCACCACCGGGATGTTCGGCAGCGCGCGGATGCACGCGATGTCCTCGAGCCCCATCTGACTGTAGCCGTCCTCGCCGATCGCGACGCCGCAGTGGGTGCCGACCATCTTCACGTTCGCCTGGGTGTAGGCGACCGACATGCGGATGGTCTCGAAGCGCCCGACGACGAAGCAGGCGAACGAGCACACGAACGGGACCTTGCCGGTGAGCGCGAGCCCGGCGCCGATGCCCAGCATGTTCGACTCGGCGATGCCGACGTTGAAGGCGCGCTCGGGGTAGGTCTTCGAGAACTTCGTGGTCATCGTGGATTTCGACAGGTCGGCGTCCACGGTGACGATGCGGTCGTCCCGCGCGCCGAGCTCGAGGAGGGCTTCGCCGAACGCGGCGCGGCTGGCTTTGGCTGGCATCACTTGGCCTCCAAGGCGGCGAGCTCGTCGACGATGGCTCGCGTCGCCGCGTTCTTCGCCAGGTACTCCGTCCATCGCGGCTCGGGGACGCCGAGGATCTCGCGGATCGCGCGGATCGCCTCGGCGGGCTTCGGCGCCTTGCCGTGCCACTCGGGGTCGTTCTCCATGAAGGACACGCCCTTGCCCTTCACGGTGTTCGCGACGACGAAGGTCGGCACGCCCTTCCGCGCCTCGGCCTGGTCGAGGGCCTTCGCGATCTGGTCCAGGTCGTGGCCGTCGATCTCGATGACCGGCCAGCCGAAGGCCTGCCACTTGGCGAGCACGGGCTCGAGATCGAGAATCTTCTTCACGAAGTTGTCGAGCTGGATCTTGTTGTAGTCGAGGATCACACAGAGGTTGTCGAGCGGGTGCTTCGGCTGGCCGAGCTTGGGCGCGGCCATCGCGGCCTCCCACACCTGGCCCTCCTGGATCTCGCCGTCGCCGAGGATGCAGTAGACGCGCGCCGCCGAGCCCTGGAGCCTGAGCCCGAGGGCCAGGCCCAGCGAGACCGACAACCCCTGGCCGAGCGAGCCGGTCGCCGCCTCGATGCCGGGCAGCGCGGTGCGATCGGGATGCCCCTGCAGGGGCGAGCCGAGCTTCCGGAGCGTGACGAGCCGCGACTCCGGGAAGTAGCCCGACTTCGCCATCACGGTGTAGAGTGCCGGCACCGCGTGACCCTTCGAGAGGACGACGCGGTCGCGGTCGGGCCAGTCGGGGCGCTGCGGGTCGTGACGCAGGCGGCCGAAGTAGAGCGTCGTGAGAAGGTCGATCACCGAGAGCGAGCCGCCGGGATGGCCGGACCCCGCGTGGGTGAGCATGCGGATGATCTGGACCCGGCACTCCCGCGCGATCGTTTCGAGGCGAGCGTCTGCCATCACTCGAGCTCCTCCATGAATCCTGCGATTGCGTCGACGCGGACGCCGCGGACGGCGATCTCGGGGGCATAGACGACTTCGTCCGCGGCCCAGACGATCGTGCCCTTCACGTCCTTGGTGATGCCGACGATGTTGTCGAGGATCCTGCCGATGTTGTCGTTGATCCGGATCGCGTTGGCCCGGAGCGGCGACGCGAGCCTCCCGTCGCGAATGATATAGGAATCGGCGACGACCGTACAGGTGAAATCCCCCGCGCGGAGCCCGTTGATCGGGTACGTGTACCAGATGCGCCCGACGTAGAGCCCGTGTTTCACCGCGCGCACGAGCTCGTCGAGGGCGACCGGCTCGGCGCCCTCGACGACGACGTTGGACGCGGCGATGCCCGGCGGCACGTCGAACTGACGCCCGCCGCCCGCGCCGAAGCGGAAGCCGTTGCGCGGCGCGAGCGCGGCCTGGGCGACCCGGCCCGTGGCGCCGAGCTTCTCGCCGAGCGCCGGGTCGCGCAGAAGCCGCTGGGTCGCGTACCAGCTCGAGAGGCACCCGACCAGGACGCCGCTCCTGATCAAGTCGGTACGCCCGGTCGGCAGGCCCTCGCACGTGATCCCCTTCGAGCCCATGAGGCCGGGCATCGCGCCGTGGTCGTAGACGTGAAGCTGCGGCGCGGCGACGGGCCGGCCGAGCTTGCCGAGGAAGGGGGTGCGCGACGAATAGAAGGCGTTCGCGGTGCACGCGGGCACCACGAGGTTGTTCAGGAGGTCGGCGACGGGCTGGCGACCGAAGATCACGGTGTACTCGCCCGACGGCACGCGCTCGCCGCCGATCGCCCGGATCGCGTTCTGGGCGGCCTCGACGCCGGCCTCGTCGCTGAAGTGGTCCAGGCGTGTCCCGGTGGACGCCCCGGAGCCTTTTGCGGCGTGGGCCTCCACCATCGACGTCACGAAGGCCGTCATCAGCGTGGACTCGTCGGTCTGCACGCGCGGCAGGCGCGTCGAGACGATCGCGATCCGCTCCTGGAGGATCGTCACGTCGCCGCCCACGATGAGGCCGAGCCGCCGAAGCGCCGCGTCGTCTTCGGCCAGGGTCGCGAGCCGGCTCGACGCGAGGAACGTCCGGAGGGCGCCACCCACAACCTGGAAACCCATGTCGACGAGGCTCGCGTCGTCCACCTCCATGAGCCGCGGGTCGTGATAGTCCGCGAGCGCGCGCGGCTCGCGCGACGGGTCGGGGAGCGAGACGAAGTCGGGGTCGGCAACCGCCGCGTGGCGCGCCCGTTCGAGCGCCCGCTCGGCGCCCGCCGGGCCGAGGTCGCTCGGCTCGCTGCCGAAGCCGATCCGCGGCCCGTCCGGCGACGCGAAGACCGCGCGGATCCCGAGACCGCACGACTCGGTCGACTTCGGCTCCTCCACGCCGTTGCACGGGATGTGCGAGGTGTAGTTGAGCCGGGTGAGCAGGGCGCCGTTGGCGGCCGTGAAGACCTCGGCCTCGAGGAGACCGTCCTGGCCCCGGACGTACTCGAATGCCCGCTCAGCGGCGGCGGCCAGCTCGGCGGCGCTCTTCACTGGGCGGTCAGTGTCTCGGCGTGGCGGTCACGTCCGTCCCCGCGACGGGATAGCCCTTCGCGTGCCAGCCGGGCAGACCCTCGTCGAGAACGCGGTGGTTTCGCCAGCCCATGCGATACAGGATGTCGCTGGCCCCCCGGGACAGCGCGTGGGGGCACGTTCAGTAGAAGACGACGAGGCCGGTCTTCGGGATCTCGTTCGCGCGCTCCTGCACCGCACGGAGCGGCATCGAGCGCGCTCCCTTGATGTGCAGCTCGACGTACTGAGGCCAGTGGCGGACGTCGATGATGTCCGCGGGCGTCCGGCGGTCGAGGAGGGCCTTGAGCTCGTCCACCGCGATGAAGCTCACCGGCGACTCGGGCGGCGCGGCCGGCGCCGCGCCGACCAGGAGGATCGACGCCGCGACGAGGGCCCCGAGCATCCGGCGCATCTCTAGCCGCCCGCGACGCGGGCGCGGCTCCGCATCGTCGGGCCGCCGTTGCCGAGCTTCTTGACCTGCATCGGCTGGCCCTTGCCGCAGTTCGGGATGGGGTAGAGGCGGAAGTCGGCGCCGACCGCATCCACGTTCATCAGGTAGTCGCGGCTGTCCGCGACGATCCCGCCGTCGCGATGGAGCCGGCCCAGCGCGCCGTCCCTGATCTCGTAGACGGCGCGCGCGGAGATCCTGAAGTTCTCGCGACTCTCGGCGATCGAGGGCGTCCGGTGGCCGGCGAAGTACCAGCCCCGGTCGACCTCCTTGATGATCTCCTCCGGCGGGCGCGTGCCCGCGCCGAACGCCGTGTTCGACATGCGGATCAAGGGGACGAGTGCCGCGTCCGTCGCCTTCCAGTGGCCGTTCGGCTGGCCGCCGAAGATCGCGGCCGTCTGGCGGCTGTTCATGAAGCCCTGGAAGACGCCCCGGTCGATGTGGACGACCCGCCGCGCCGGTGTGCCCTCGTGGTCGTACGTGTAGTGGCCGTAGCCGGGGAGTGCCGGGTCGGAGTACGCCGTGACGAGGGGTGAGGCCACGCGCTTGCCGACCTGGTGCTCGCCGAGACCGGCGAGGAGCCACGAGCGCCCGGCGTACGCCGTCTCCATCTTCAGCGCGCGGTCGAGCTCGACGGGGTGGCCGATGATCTCGTGAGAGACGAGCGTGTTGTAGTGGGGGTCCGTCACGACGACGACCTCGCGGTCGGAGGTCGGCAGGGGCGGCGCCGCGGCGAGGGCGACGGCCTGGCGGGCGAGCCCGAGTGCCCAGTCGTGGAACGTCGGGAAGCGGATGAGCGGCTCGTCCACGCCCTCGAGGAGGATTTCCCAGCCGCGCTGATGGCCGAGGACGTCGTAGAGATCCTGGCTGGTCGCGCCCGCGACCGCGACCACGGAGCACGAGCCCTGGGTCAGCGCGAACGCCTGATCGATGCACGCGCCCTCGGTCGAGGCGAAGAGCTCGCGCGAGAGCCGGGAGAGCGTCGCGATCCAGTTGTATTTCAGCGCGGGCGCCACGGAGGCGACCTGGCGAGACACGTCCGTCGCGAACCGGGTCATCTCGCCGAGATCGAGCGCGCGCGGGTCAACGCGATACGCGGCGGGCACCGTGTCGCGGCGGATCTCAACCGGGTGGAGGCGCGTCTCGCCGAGCGCCTCGCCGAGGCCGCCGAACTTCTCTCTGGCCTCCGCTTTCTGCTCGGCGTTGGCCGTCGCGCGCCGGTACGCGCGCTCGAGGGCGTCGCGGAGGATCCGGGGCAGGTCGGGCGCGTCGGCGGCGCCGAGCGCGAGCCCGGCGTAGCCGGGGGCGACGGTGCGGTCGCCCGCCAGGACGCGCACCCCGAGGGACAGGCTCTCGTCGTCGCCCGAGCCCTTGGGCGAGCCGTTCTCGGCCACCGCCCACTTGGCCTCACTCACCTCGAGGCGGAGATCGGCGTAACGGAGGCGCGCGAGACGCCGCTGGGCGTCGTGCAGGCACTCCTCGGCGACGGGCTTGATCGTCTCGATGAGGTCGACGCTCAGACGGGACGCCACGCTCGGTCTCTCAGAACGGCTCGACGAGCACCGTTTCGCCGGGGGCCACGTCGCCGCGTTCCTCGTCGAGCACGATCAGGCAGTTGCCGGCCGCCATCGAGGACAGGATCCCCGAGCCCTGAGGCCCGGTGGTGCGCACCTGCCAGGCGCCGTCCATCCACTGGAGGACGCCGCGCTTGAACTCGCGCCGGCCCTTCTTCTTGGGCATCGCCTCCGTCGCGCGCGCCTCGAAGGTGTCGCCGAAGAGCCGGCGCCGGCCGCCGAGCTTGTGGAGGGCCGGGCGCACGAACAGCAGGAACGCGAGCATCGAGGCGACCGGGTTGCCGGGCAGCCCGAAGAAGTGCGCCGTGCCGACGCGGCCGAACGCGAGCGGGCGCCCGGGCTGCATCGCCACCTGCCAGAAGTCGATCGCGCCGACGTCGTCGAGGACCTCCTTCACGAGGTCGTACACGCCGACCGAGACGCCGCCCGAGGTGACGACGGCGTCGGCGGCGCTCGCCTCGAGGAGCCGCGCGCGGAGCTCGTCGCGCAGGTCGGGCACGATGCCGAGGTCGAGGACCTCGCCCCCCGCGCTCTCGATCGAGGCGGCGAGGGTGAAGCGGTTCGCGTCGTAGATCTGCCCGGGCTTCCGCGGCGAGCCGGGCTCGACGACCTCGTCGCCCGTGGACAGGAGCGCGACGCGCGGCCGTCGGTAGGCGAGGACCTCGACGCGCCCGAGCGACGCGAGGAGGCCGAGCTCCGCGGGGCGCAGCACCGTGCCGCGCTCGATGACGACCGTACCGGCCTGGACGTCCTCGCCGCGCATCCGCACGTTCGCGGCCTTCCTGAGCGTCGGGACGCGGATGGTCCGCCCGAGCTTCTCGACGACCTCCTGGGGATAGACCGTGTCGGCGCCCCGTGGTATCGGCGCGCCCGTCATGATCCGGATGGCCTGGCCGGCGGCGAGGGCGCCGTCGAAGACCGCGCCCGCGGGCAGCTCGGCGACGACCGCGAGCTCGCGCGTCCCCGAGGAGGGGATGTCCGCGCTCGCCACGGCGTAGCCGTCCACGGCGGAGTTGTCGGTCGGCGGGACGTCGAACGGCGCGGTCACGTCCTCCGCGAGGACGCGGGCGCGCGCCTGGCTCAGGAGGAGGATCTCGGGGGCGGTCGGTCGTGCGATCTGGGTGAGGACCCGATTTTGCCCGTCCTGCACCGAGATCATGGCGATATTATACGCGCGCGCCCGGCTCAGACTTTCCTTGAGGTCCAGTCTCCGGATCCCTCGACCCAACGCATCGTGCGCCCGATCCTCCGAAGGTTCGTGCGAGAGCACACGCGCAAGCTGAAGGGCACCATCGAGGAGCGTGCGAAGAAGAGTCGCGTATGTCCCTATCGCCAATGTAAACTCGCCGCGAAGATCCGCGAGCACTTCGAGTGGATTCGGGGCGATTCTATTCCTCGCGGGAGGGGATATGATACGCGGCATGACGGAGGGTCGCCCCGCCGGGTTCTGGCTCCGCGCGCTGGCGCTCGCGGTCGATTTCGCGATCTTCCTGATCGTGAGGACCTCGTACCGCGCGCTCGCCCGCGCCGTCCCGGGGGCATCGGACAACGACTGGACGCACGGGCCGCTGCTCTCGCTCTTCACGCTGCTCTTCGCTGCCGCCTACACGACCGTCCTCCACGCGCTCTTCGGGCAGACGCTCGGCAAGCTGGTGGTGGGCATCCGCGTCCTCGCCGGCGACGGGCCGCCGCCCTTCGGCGTGTCGCTGCTCCGGTTCTGCGCCTACTTCGCGTCCGTCGCGAGCTTCGGCGCGGGCTACCTGATGGCCGCGCTCCGTCGCGACAAGCGGGCGCTCCACGACCTGATCGCCGGCACGCGGGTCGAGCGCGTGCCGCAGACGCACGAGTCCGCCGCGTCGGCACCGGCCGGGCCGCCGGGCGGCGCTGCGGCCGTGTGATCCCGACGTTGCCGCTGGCGCCGAGGAACCGGCTGGCCGAGCTGATCCTGGCCGCGCTCCACGACGAGACGGCGCGCCACGAGTTGCGCCGCCTCGCGCCGGGTGACGCCTCGGCCCTCGCGGGCTGGCTCGCGCCCGAGGAGGCCCGCCTGGCGCCGCTCCTCGGCGCGCGCGCCCGGAGCGCCTGTCGGGTGCTCGAGCCCCGGCCCCTGCATCCGCCGGCGGTGTCGCTCGACGAGGCGCTCGGCGACGCGCGGGCGCTGTGGGAAGCGGGCCTCTACTTCGAGGTGCACGAGCTGCTCGAGCCCTACTGGCGTGACGCCACCGGTGCGACGCGCGAGGCGCTCCAGGGGCTCATCCAGGCCGCGGTCGGCTACCAGCACCTGGCCAACGGCAACCTGCCCGGCGCCCGCGCGTTGCTCGGAGAGGGCGCCGACCGGCTGCGGGGCCGGGCGCTCGCCGGCCGCGCCCTCGACGCCTTCGCCAAGGACCTCGTGGCGTGCGTCGCGCGCGTCGACGACTTCGACTGGCACCTGGTGCCCCGCTTCCCGGGATAGGAGGAACCATGGACCTCGAGCTGAAGGGCAAGACCGCACTCGTCACCGGCGGCTCGCGGGGGATCGGCCGCGCGATCGCCCTGGCACTCGCGAAGGAGGGTGTGCGCGTCGCGCTCTGCGCGCGCGACAAGGCCACGCTCGAGGCCGCCGCGTCCGAGATCCGGGGCCAGACGGGCGGCGAGCCGCTCGCCGTCTCCGCGGATCTCGGCCGTCTCGAGGAGGTGAGCCGCGTCGTCGAGATGGTGAAGGCGCGGCTCGGACGCATCGACATCCTCGTCAACAACGCCGGCGCGATCCGCGGCGGCGACTTCCTGAAGATCCCCGACGAGCAGTGGGCGGGCGACTGGAGCCTCAAGCTTCTCGGCTACGTCCGGATGGCGCGCGCCGTCCTTCCGGTCATGCAGGCGCAGGGCGGCGGGCGCATCGTCAACGTCGTCGGCGCGGCGGCGCGGAACCCGACCGTCGGCTACCTGCCGGGCGGCATCGCGAACGCCGGGCTCATCAACTTCACCAAGGGGCTCGCCGACCTCGGGGCGCCTTCGAACGTCCTCGTGACGGCCGTGTCTCCCGCGGCGACGGCGACGAGCCGCTGGGAGGCGCTGACGGCCCAGCAGGCCACGGCCGCCGGCAAGAGCGTCGAGGCGTATCGCAAGGAGATGGAGGGCGCCTATCCGCTCAAGCGCATCGCGCGGCCCGAGGACGTCGCCGACCTCGTCTGCTTTCTTGTCTCTGCGCGTGCTTCGTTCCTGACCGGCATCTGCATCACGGTGGACGGCGGCGCGACACGCGGTGTCTACGTCTGACGCCGCCTCGTCTGACGCCGTCTATTGTCACCCAGCGCCTTGACATGCGTCACCCGCTGTCACTATGCTCTGTGCTGGAGGCTGCGAAACGTGTTCCTACGGCGCCGCTTTCGCTAGGGCTAGGAGGGTCGAGCGATGGCCGCAAAGTTGTTCGTCGGTAACCTCTCCTTCCAGGCCACCGAGGAAGATCTTCGGGAACTGTTCGCTCAGGCCGGAACCGTCGAAACGGTTCGGATCATCACCGACCAGTTCACCGGCAGGCCTCGCGGGTTTGGCTTCGTCGAGATGGCCACGAAGGAAGAGGCGACTAAGGCGATCGAGATGCTGAACGGACGGCTTTTCAGAGATCGCAACCTCGTCGTGGATGAGGCGCGTCCACAGCCGCAGCGAGGGACGGGCGGTCCTCGCGGGGATCGCGGACCGCGGCCCGGCGGTGGTCCCGGCGGCGGGAGCTGGAGGAGATAGGGAGAGGTCGAGCACCCGGGGGTCGGCCGATCCCCGGGTTTTTTCTTCGGCCGGATCACTCAACACATGGCGACTTCGCGAAAGCGATCGACGATCAAGCCAGGCGTTCCGGCGCCGGGAATGGCGGCGCGTCTCGGTTCGACACTCGACGAGCGTCGAGGGGTTGAATATCAGGAGCTTCGAGCCGCCAGTCTCGTGAACCGCTTGAATGGGCGGCCGATGCCGTTCGGCTGGACCGCGAACCCGTACCGAGGTTGCGAGATGGGCTGCCGTTACTGCTACGCGCGCTACACCCACGAGTTCCTCGGGCACAACGACCCCGCGACCTTCGAGCGGCGCGTCTACGTGAAGCGCACCGACGCGAGCTCCCTCAGGCGCGACCTCGTGCGGGCGAGCAAGAGCGGCCTTCTCGTCGCGCTCGGAACCGCGACGGATCCCTACCAGCCCGTCGAGGGCCGGTTCGAGGTCACGCGGCGCCTGCTCGAGGCGGCGCGCGAGGTGCCCGGCCTCCGGCTCTCGATCACCACCAAGTCCACGCTCGTCTCCCGTGACGCGCACCTGCTCGGCGAGCTCGCGCGCCGGGGTGAGCTCTCGGTCAACTTCTCGATCGTCACCCTGGACGGAGCGCTCGCGCGGACGCTCGAGCCGCGCGCGCCACGCCCCGACCTCCGCTTTTCGGCGATGCAGACGCTCGCCGCGGCGGGCGTCGAGACCCGACTCTTCATCATGCCGGTACTCCCGCTGCTGACCGATGGCGAGGAAAATCTGAAGTCGCTGCTCGGCGCGGCGCGCGCGGCGGGCGCCGCCCTGGCGGAGTCGAACGTGCTCTTCCTGCGCTCGGGTACACGCGAGACCTTCTTCGCGTTCCTCAGGGCCGAGTTCCCCCGCCTCGTGCCCGAGTACGAGCGGCTCTACGCCCGAGGAGCGTACGCACCCGCCAGCTACGTCGCGGAGATCGAAGCTCGCGTCCGCCGGCTCGGCGCCGCCGCCGGCTTCCCGACGCGGCGCCGAAGCGACCGTCCCCTCGACACCCCTCGCCCCCGCCAGCTCTCCCTCATCTGGTGAGGGCGCCCAGCCTCGCCCCCCGATCCGACCGAAGCTGTGCGCGCTCGATCAGAAGAGGGAGAGCTGGCTCTCGGGCGTTGGGTCCTCGACGAACGGTCTCAATCCGTCGAACTCGGTGAACGCGCGGAAGCGCTCCCAGATCTCGCGCACCTTGGCCTGATAGTACTCGACGTTCTCGTCGGGGCGGGCGGGGTCCCACTCGCTCGCGAGGCGCGCGTACTCGTTCACGGCGACGCCGGCGGTCCGGCCGACGACGTAGTAGGAGACCTGGTCGCCGGGCTGCACGGCGCGTCCCGACGCGAGGGCCAGCTCGTAGGCGGCCGAGGTGGGGCGCTGGCCCGCGGTGACCTTCTCCCGGTAGCCCTCGACCGACTCCTGAAGCGTCTCGGTCCGCGCGAAGAGCTTCAGCGGGACGCGATGCGAGGCGAAGTCCTCGAGCCGCTGGTCGACGATCTTCCTGACCTCGTCACGCCGCCCGAGCAGCAGGGCGCGCACGAGCTCCTCGATGAGCTGGCGCTGGAAGGGCTCGATCCCGCGCGAGCGGAACGCCGAGCCCTTGAGCAGGAGCCGCCCGCGCGCGTCCAGGAGCGCGTAGGTCTTCATCTTGTAGCTGAACATCGCGGCGTAGTGGCCGTCGAGCTCGAGCTGGATGCCGGGCGGCAGCGTGTTGGCGAGCCGCTCCAGGAGCGCCTCGTCGTCGCCCGGGCCGTGGCCCGGCGGCGGCACGAAGTAGACGCCGTCCGTGTCGGCCTCGACAGGGGTCGCGCCCAGCTCGGCGAGGCGGTCGAGGAGCGCGCCGACGACCGCGCGGCCCTCGGCCGTCACGCGGTTGGCGGCCTCGAAGTCGTTCCAGTGCCCGCCCGAGAAGCCGAGATAGCCATAGAACGCGTTGATCAGGATCTTGAACGACTGCTGGAGCGCGGCCAGGTGGGCGCGCTCGGCGGGGTCGCCGGTCTCGCGCATCCCGCGCTTGGCGCGCACGCGGAAGTCGCGCAGGTGGCGCAGGAGCTCGGGGAAGACCGACAGGGCGTCGGAGACCGGCGCGATCCCGCCGGCCAGCATCAGCGAGGGGTAAAGCGAGGTGACGTCCACGTGGAGCACGGGGCGGGCGACACCCTGCTGGTGGATCGCGGTGTGGCCCCCGCCCACTGGCGCGACGGGCCGCGGCAGCGGCACCGCCTGACGCCGGTGCAGGTACTCGCGGAGCAGGAGCGCGTCGATCTTCGCCGCCGCGCCCCGGAGCGTGCACGACTGATAGTCGAACGGGACGACCTGCGCCTGGGCGAAGTAGGGCGGCGCGAGCACCTCCGCCAGGCCGAGCGTCTCGACCACGTCGTCGAGCGCGTACGCCATCAGCCGGTCGGGGGCCTCCCGGAGCTCACGCGCGATCTGCGAGGCGTCCACGTAGGTCCGCTCGGGCGCGGCGACGCCGAAGTGGCGGGCGAGGTCCTTGAGCCCGAAGCCGGGGAGGTCGCGGGTCCCCGCGTCGTGGAGCTGGGCGAGCATCCAGGTGTCCACGATGTGGCGGCCAGAGACTTCGTAGCGCCGGTAGCCGATGGTCCGCTCGGCGATCTGCAGGCGCGCGACCCGGCCGGCGAGTGGGCTCCCGTCGCGCCCCCAGGCGAGCGCGACCCCGTGGAGCCGCGCGCGGGATTCCAGGTACTCGAGGTCGAAGCGAAAGATGTTGTGGCCCTCGATGACGTCCGGATCGCGCTCGCGGATGAGCCGCGTGCACTCGGCCAGCAGCGCCGCCTCGTCGAGGCGGTCCCCGCGTACGACGTGGCGAAAGCCCGTCGAGTCGGCGAGCGCGACCGCGACGATCCGGTCGCCCGGCCGCGCGGCGCTGGGGAACTCGTGGCCCTCGCTCGTCAGCACCTCGATGTCGAGGGCGAGGCGCCTCAGCTCGTCGAAGCCGAGGCCGCCGAACGAGGTCCGGCCGGTCCGCAGCAGGTACTGGTGGACGGGGTCGGGGAGGAACTGGTAGGGCGCGGCCGGGGCGTTCGCGGCCTGACCGCTCCGCTCGCGGCATCGGTCGCGCGCGCCGAGCGCGTCGGACCACGAGGCGAAGTCGGCGCGCCAGCGGAGCTCACCCGGGCCCTCGAGGGGCTCCAGCGCGACGAGGCCCGCCGCGTCGCCGACGAGCGCCCGATCGGCGACGAGGAGGAATGGTGAGAACGGCACGCGCTCCGTCACGAGCGCGTCGCCCGCGCGACGCCAGAGCAGGAGCGCGCGGCCGCCGTCGGCGAGGCCGAAGGCGAGCAGGCCGGGGGCGGGGTCGCGCCCGAAGAGCAGCGGCGCCCGCGGGAGGGTGAGGCCGCGGCTAGGCGAAGGCCTGCTCCACGGCTGTGCGGTAGGCCGCGGCCTCGGCCAGCCCCACGAGCACGCGCCCGGTCTCGACCACGACGACCGTCGGGATCGCGGTCACGCCGTGCTCGGCGGTGGCCGCCTCGAGGTCGTTCAGGACGGCCGCGCGGCCGATGCCGGCCTCGCAATCCGCGTCGAAGCGCGCCATGTCGGCGCCCGCCGCGGCGACGACGTCGCGGACCACGGCGGGATCGGCGATGTTGCGGCTCTCGGCGAAGAAGGCCTCGTAGAGCCCGAGGTGCACGGTCTCGAACAGCTCCTCGCTCTGCTTCTTGACGCACTTCGCCGCCTCGAGCGCCGGAAGGCTGAAGCCGGGGAGCTCGCCGTGCGGCCAGGGCGTGAAGCGGATGCCGTCGCCCGCCGACATCGCGGCGCAGCGCCGCCAGCCCTCCTCGCGATAGGTGCCGGTGAAGGCGACACCGCGCGCGGGCGCCGGCCGCAGCGCAAAGGCGCGCGACTCGACGCGGAGCGCGTCACCGAGCTCCTCTCCAAGTCGCCGGAGGCGGACCGCCGCCGGGTAGCACCAGGGTCAGAGGTAGTCGGAATAGATGATCAGGCGGACCGAACGGCTCACGGCGCCAGCATACCCGGCGATCGGTGTATGCTCAACCCCCCGGCGACGCAAGACCCCCCGCGAAACCGCAAGGTTTCCGGGAGGTTTTCATTTTCATCGACGGCGAATGCGGCACCGAGCGGCACACGCTAAGGCCACCTGGTTGCCAATTTCTATGACCGCGCTTGCATACCCGCACCCGGAAGTCGGCGGAATCCCAGCGGCGTCGACCAGGCACGCCGCTTGCGAGTCAGGGCGTCGAGGGAGGTTGTCACTCCATGGCGATCGTGCTCCTCCTCGCCACGCTGTTGGTGTTCTCAAGCCCGGCCCACGCGGAGTACATCTACACCTACATGGGCTATTACTTTGATCCGATGGCGGCCTTGCTCCACCCGTCCGCTGGCCCGCCCAGCGCCCCTAACCCCAACACCGGGGTCTACACGACATCGGACTACATTCGGGGGACACTGCGGATTGCCGACGCGGTGTTTCGCGATGTCAGCACCACCTACGACGCTTCGATGGTGCTGGCCTACAGTTTTACGGATGGGCACCAAACGCTGACCAACGGCGACTCGACGATCGTCTCATTCCGTCTCCACCAAGATGACCTCCGCTATTACCCCTATACGAACGCCTGGAGCTGGAGTCTCGCCTTCGCCAATGCGGACGGGACGCTGCGCATGGCGCACTCCGGTGAAGGCACCGATTGGGGGGTCCTCGAAGATGTGGCGAGGTTGGGGACGCCAAACGGCGACGGACTGTGCTGCGCCGTCGTCACATCGTCGGCGCAGGGCTACCACGTGGGTGCAAGCCCGAACCCCACCCCCAATAATCGCTGGACGGTCGAGCATGCCATCGCGACGCCGGCCATACCGGACGATGCTCCTGTGAATGTGCCCGAGCCCGCCACGCTGGCCCTGCTTGGGCTTGGGCTGATGGCGGTGGGGGTGGGGCGGGGGAAGACCCGATGACTCGCCCCCGGGTGGGCGCGCTGCTAACGGAGATCGTCGAGGCGCTGGAAATGGATGGAAGTTATGCAACCCGTTGATGCTCACATAGCAGCTGACGCCGTTGTTCAGGAGACACGAACGCCATGCGAATGATACTCGTGCTCGCGACGCTGCTCGCGCTCTCCACCTCGGCCCACGCTGAATACATCTACACCTACACCGGCCGGGAGTTCGCAGGGTTCGGACCGTACCCAGGCACGGTCAGCGGCGTCTACAGCCTCCAGGACCGCATTACCGGGACGCTGACGATTGACGACGCCGCGACCTCGCAGTACATCGGGGGCGGGTATTCCGCGTGGCCGATCACCCTGACCGAGCAGAACTCCGTGATGACCAACAACCAATTTCAGGGGGACTTAGGGGCGCCGTGGGCCGACTGGCGCCTCGCCTTCGTGGCTCCGACTGGCGGGCTCGTGAGCGGTGGTTTTGGAGACTACGGCGACCATGCGTGGCTGGGCGCGTCACCGACCACGGCCGCCTCGCGCGCGGACGAAAACGTCGGCGCAGGCTCGATCCACTGGACGGTCGAGCACGTCCAGCCCGTCCCCGAGCCGGTGACGCTGGCGCTCCTGCTCATTGGCGTGATCGGCCTGGGCGTCGTACAAAAATTCACAACTTCGCGGCTTTTCTAATCCGCCGAGGCGTTCCGGGGACATTTTCTCTTCTCGCGCGGAGTTAGCTCGATTCGCTCGGTTGCATGCTCGTATCACGCGTGCTTTTCCTCGGACGCCGCTGGTCTTTGACGGCCCGCAGACCGGGCGGCGTGTGGGCCTCTTCCGCCGGCCGTGGGTGCGGGCCTGCCGGCTGGCAGGTCGGCCTGGCGCTATCGTCCATGATCTGAGGCGGTCGGGCATCCGCCGCATGGTCCGCGCCGGCATCAGCGAGACGGTGGCGATGAAGGTGAGCGGCCATCGCACCGCCTCGACGCTCCGCCGCTACAACATCACGTCGGACGAGGATCTCCGCGCGGTCGCCGAACGAATGGGCAAGACTTTGGGCAAGCCCGAGGGTGCGCGGCAGGAAACCCGCGCGGCAACCGTGCGCGCGATTTAGTCTTTCGCTCTATCCCGCGTTGCGGAGGCCGGTGTATGCTCAACCCATGTCCCGGCCCGCGCGCGTGGCCCTGCTCGTCGCCGTCCTCTGCGGCGGCTGCGCCGGGGCCCCG
>QHSZ01000271.1 GCA_003220595.1 Candidatus Rokuibacteriota bacterium
TGTTCGTCCCGAGGGGCGTCATGCACCACTGGAAGCGCTTGCGCAGGTCCCAGACCTCGCCCCGGTCGGTGCGCCACGTCGGGAAGTGGCGCGTGAGCCCGGCGCTCGCGTCCGCGAGGAGCCGCCCGCCGAGGAATCGGTTGGCGCCGTGCTCGGGCGTGTGGCAATCGGCGCACGCGTGGTTGCGCTCGCCGACGCGCCGGTAGAAGCTTGCCTTCCCGCGCAGGATCGCCGCGCGCGCCTCGGCGCTCGTCGTGTCCACCTGCACCGGCAGCCCGTTCGACGCCATCCTGACGAGGATCGTCAACGTCAGATTCTCGGCGGACTCGGCGGGGTACGCCCGGCCCGTCGTCTCGGGGCCGTGGACCGCGAGGAAGTCCTCCAGGCTCATCACGCGGCGCCACGCCGCCACGTGCTTCGGATACCGCGTCGCGACCCCGCGCATCGCCCGCGCGGGCCCGCCCTCGTGACACGAGGCGCACGCCTTCCCCGCGGGCCCCGGCGCGCGCCAGAGCGCCTCGGCGTCCTCGGCCAGCAACACGGCGGGGTTGTTCGTGGGATCGAGGTTGTCGCCGAAGCCGACGGGCTTCTGGCGCGTCGCCGGGTTGCGGTCGGGATCGCGTTCGGACGGCGCGGGCCCCTTGAGCGTCTGGAGATAGGCGACCAGGTCCACGAGCTCGGCGGGTGCGAATACCCCGGTGACACCCCACGGCGGCATCGCTGAGTTGGGCAGAATCGCGCGCGGGTCGTAAAGCTGCTGATAGAGATACGCGTCGGGAAGCCCGCGGTCGCCGAGCATCGAGAGGTCGGGGCCGACGTTGCCCGCCGGCCACACGTCGTCGCCCGGCACCAGGTGGCAGCCCGTGCACGGCCCCTTCGCGCGGTCGAGGAAGAGCCGCCGCCCCTTCAGCGGATCGCCGGTCGTCCCCGCGGGCGGCGCGGCGCTCCTGACGGGAAGCTCGGGGCGCGCGTCGTCGTAGGCGTAGGTGCGGAAGGCGCCGTAGTCGCGCGTCGTCCAGCCCTTGTAGCGGACGGCCACGCGCATCCCGTCGGCCGCCTGGCGGACGTCGCCGCGCGCTTCGGGGATCGCGCGCGTGGTCCAGCCGGGAACGCCGCGGTAGTCGGGGAGGTCGGCGCCCGCGCCGGCGCAGCCGAGCGCCAGCGCGGTGAGCGCGAAAGAGGGCAGCGTGCGTGCAGAGCCCCCGGACGTCATCCGCTCTCCCTCAGGAGAACTTGATGTCGACGACGCCCTCGTACCTGCCGCCCGTGGTGTCGAGGAACTGGATCTTGAGCTGGCCGGGATCGGTCGCCCTGAAGCTGAACGAGAAGAACGGGTTCTCGCTCACGGCCTGGGTGGTCTCGAAGGTGACGATCGTCTTGCCGAGGTAGGTGACGGTCACCGTGTGGATGTAGCTGTAGTTCCGCTGGACGAGCTTCCCCTGCGCGTCGCGCTCGACCCGCTCCATCGGGTGGATCACGAGCGTCCGCGCCTGGACGATGTCTCCCGCCTTGATGCTCGAGGGGAGGCGGATGCGGATCTTGCCGACGTCGGCCACGGCGCCTACCCTCCGCAGCCGCCGACGGTGACCTTGACCTCGCGTGTGACCGCGAGGAGAGTGCCGTCGCTCTGCTCGGCGATGGCGCGGACGTCGCCCGTCTCGCCGAGCCGGATCGTCGCGCCGACGAAGGCGCGGCCCGCCTCGGGGGTGAGCGTCGCGCGGAAGACGACGGGGATCCGGTTCTTGTCGGCGACGATCCAGACGTGCTTCACGTAGCTCGCGGGCGTCATCGGCGATTCGACCGTCACGCTCGTCTGGACGAGCGCGCCGTTCTCGGCGATCGCCGGGATCTCGAACTTGATCGCGCCCGCGCCGTCCCGCATCGGCCGCCCGCCGAAGACGCGCCGCAGCGCCTCCTCGCCGGTCTCCTGGAGGCCGAGGGGCTGCGCGGCCGCGCGCCGGGGCGCGGCGAGGCCGCCGGCCATCGCGGCGACGCCGAGGACGCCGAGCGCGCCGAGCATCGTCCGCCGGGTGGGCTTCGAGGAATCCTGCATGGCAGCTTCACTATACATGCTCAGCCGTCGATCCTGTACGCCGAGGCGTCGGGCCTGAAGGCGCGTGGCAGCCAGAGCGGCCGGCGGAGCCCGCCGGGGCCCGGCGCGGAACGCGCGAGCGCGAGCCACTGGCGGTACACCTCGAAGGACCGGTTCGTGTCCACGAAGATGTCGCCGTAGCGGTCGTCGGGGCCCGCCTGCGTCACGGTCACCTTCTGGTGCCAGCAGTGCTGGCCGCTCACCGGATCCGGCTGGACGGGAAAGGTGAGGTTCTGATGGACCCCCGCGTCCTCCCACCAGATGCGCTCGGAGTCGGGGTCGTCGCTCGTGAAGGGCCGCACGCCGCGCACCTGGCGCATGAGCCAGCGGCCGGGCGCCGGCTGCGTGAGATCCACCAGTGCGGTGGACCAGCGCGCGCCGCCCGCCTGATCTTGCAATCGCCAGCGGCCGAGGTGGTGCGAGCAGGCGACGACGCCGGGCCGGATCGATTCGGTCACCCAGACCTTGTCGACGAAGTAACCGATCGCCGTCATGACCTTGAGGAGATCGCCCGTCGTCACGCCGAGACGCGTCGCGTCCTCCGTGTGGAGCCAGAGCGGGTTCGTGTGGGAGATCTCGTAGAGCCACTTTGCGTTGCCCGACCGGGTATGGATCAGGGTGGGCAGCCGGAAGGTGGGAAGCAGCACCATCTCGCCCCGGCGGCGGTCGATGTTGGACCAATGCACGTGGCTACGGATGTAGGAGGGCACCGCTTCCTCGGGCCACTTCCAGTCCTTGAGTGTCTTCGAGAAGAACTCGAGCTTGCGTGAGGGCGTCGGGAACCCCAGGCACGCGCGCCCGTCCACCTCGACGCCGACCGTCCGCCCGCCCTGCGCGACGACCTTCGTCACCGGGTCCACGCTGGCGCCGTCGAGGTCCTCCCTTGGCACCGCCTGCTCGTGCGTGCGGTAGACGTGGTCCTCGATGAGGAAGGCGCCATACTTCCGCATGTACGCGAGCGGCGTGAGCCCCTCGCGAGCGGCCGCCTCGGGGAGCCCCGGAACGCTGTGCTCGAAGATCCAGCGGTAGAGCTCCTCGATGCGAAGCTTCGCGCCCGCCCGGTAGGGCGACTCGAAGTACTTGCGGATCCCGAGGGCGCCGTCCGGATCGATGCGCCACGAGAGCTCGATCCAGAACTCGTCCTCCTCCCACACCTGGCCGAGCCCCGCGGCCTCGTGCGCCTGCCACGTGAGATCGAAGGTCCGGCCCTGCTTCTCGAGGGCGACGCGCAGCACGGGCTGGCGGAAGCCGATCCAGCGCGCGGCGTGCGTCTCCTGCGACATGAGGTCGTGGCGCTCGGAGGCGTGGCCCATCGGAAGCACGTAGTCGGCGAACCACGCCGTCTCGCTCCAGATCGGTGTCAGACACGCATGCCGCTCGACCTTCGTCTCGTCGGTCAACACCTCGAGCCACGACATGCCATCGGGGTTCGTCCACACCGGGTTGTACACGCGCGTGAAGTACATCGCGAGCTTCCCGCGACCTTCCTTCAGGAAGTGCGGCAGAAGGTAGCTCATCTCGAAGAACGCGAGCGGGTACTCGCGCGGCATCAGGAGCTCGCTCCAGATTTTCGTGGGCGGCGGCATGAGCGGCGGCGCCGGGATCGCCTTGCTCCAGGCGCTCGGGGCGGTGCCGCCGGGGGTGCCGACGGCGCCCATGAGGACCACGAGCAACTCGAGGGCGCGCGCCACCTGCCAGCCCCCGAGGTTGCCCGCCGCGGTGTTGCGCCAGATGTGGGTTGCGAGCGCCGGGCCCGCCCGGCCGAGCGCCTGCGCCACCTCGACGATGGTCGCCGCGTCGACGCCGCTCTCTTCGGCGGCGAACTCGGGCGTGTAGCGCGCGTACAGCTCGGCGAGGGCCCGCTCGAACGCCTCGAACGTCTGGGGCAGGTCGGAACGCTCCTCGCGCAGGTATTCCTCCCAGTTCACCCAGCGGCGCACGAACTCACGGTCGTAGAGCCGCTCGCGGATCAGCACGCTCGCCATGGCGAGGAGGAGCGCCGATTCGGAGCCCGGCCACGGCGCCAGCCACCAGTCGGCCATCGAGGCGGTGTTGGAGAGGCGCGAGTCGATCACGCAGACCCGGGCGCCGCGCTCCTTGGCCTCGATGATGCGCTGGGCGTGGGGGTTGAAGTAGTGGCCGGTCTCGAGGTGCGAGGAGAGCAGCAGGATGAACCGCGCGTTCGCGTGGTCGGGCGAGGGCCGGTCCATGCC
>QHSZ01000272.1 GCA_003220595.1 Candidatus Rokuibacteriota bacterium
GTCACCGGACGCTTCGGCGGACCGGTGAGCGTCCCTGCGGTCTCGGTGCTGATGTCGGTGCACAACGGCGCGCCATGGGTGGCGGACGCCCTCCGGAGCGTCCTCACGCAGACGGCCGGCGACCTCGAGCTGATCGTGATCGACGACGGTTCGACCGACGCGACGCCCGAAATCCTCGCGCGCGTCGGTGATGCGCGCCTCCGGGTCGAGCGCCAGGCGCGCCTCGGGCTCACACGCTCGCTCAACCGCGCCCTCGGCCTGGCGCGCGGCGCGCTGGTGGCGCGGCTCGACGCCGACGATCTGGCGGTGCCCGAGCGCTTCGCGCGCCAGCGCGCCTTCCTCGACGCGCATCCCGACGTCGGGCTGCTCGGCACGGGGGCGCGCGAGGTGGACGCGGCCGGGCGCGAGGTGGCCGTCGTGGTCCCACCGGCGGACGACGCCGCGATCCGCCGGACGCTGATCCGACGGAACCCGTTCGTGCACTCCTCCGTGATGCTGCGACGGGAGGCCGTCCTCCGCGTCGGCGGCTACGACGAGACGCTGCCGGTCGCGCAGGACTACGACCTCTGGATGCGCCTGAGCCGCGTCACGCGTCTCGCGAACCTCCCCGAGCCCCTCGTCGTGCGCCGGCTCCTGCCCGGACGCGTCTCGGCGGTGCGCGACGACGAGCGGCTCCGCGCCGAGGGGCGGCTGCGCTGGCGGGCCGTGCGGAGCGGGACGTACCCGCCCTGGTGCGCGCTCTTCGCCCTGCGGCCCTGGCTCGCCCTGGCCCTGCCGCCGGGCGTCCGCCGGACGCTCCGACGCGCCCGGACGTGAGGGGGATCGCGGTCCGCCGGTGGTAGTATGGGCCGAATGCGCATCCTCATCACGGGCATCAGCGGGTTCGTCGGCAGCCACCTCGCGGAGTGGGCGCTGGCGCAGGGTGCGCAGGTCATCGGCGCGCTCCGCTGGCGCAGCAAGACCGAGCATATCGAGCATCTCCGCAATCGGGTGACGCTGGTCGAGTCGGACCTGCGCGACGTGCTCTCGGTCCGCAACGTCCTCGCCGAGGCGCGGCCGGACGTCATCATCCACCTCGCGGCGCAGAGCTTCGTCGCGGCCTCGTGGCAGCAGCCGGTCGAGACCTTCTACACGAACGTCATCAGCCAGATGAACCTGTTCGAGGCCATGCGCCAGCTCGGGACGGCGGCGCGCTTCCTCGTGATCGGCTCGAGCGAGGAGTACGGGCTCGTGTATCCCGACGAGCTGCCGATCCTCGAGACGAACCCGCTCCGCCCGCTCTCGCCGTACGCGGTGAGCAAGGTCGCCCAGGACCTCATGGGGTGGCAGTACTTCAAGAGCTACGGCATGGACATCGTGCGCGCGCGCGCGTTTAATCACACCGGGCCCCGTCGAGGCGACGCCTTCGCGACGTCGAACTTCGCCAAGCAGGTGGCGGAGATCGAGGCGGGCCTGCGCGAGGCGGTCGTGCTGGTCGGCGACCTGAAGCCGACGCGCGACTTCTCCGACGTGCGCGATATCGTTCGCGGCTACTGGCTGCTGCTCGAGCGCGGGACGCCGGGCGAGGTCTACAACCTCTGCTCGGGTGCCGAATGGTCCATCGAGCGCATGCTCAACTTCCTCATCGGGCAGTCTCGGGTGGGCCGCATCGAGATCCGCCAGGACCCCGCGCGCCTCCGGCCCTCGGACGTGCCGGCGCTGCGCGGCTCGGCGGAGAAGATCGAGAAGGCCGTCGGGTGGCGCCCGACGATCCCCCTCGAGAAGACACTCACCGATCTCCTCGAGTTTTGGCGACACCGCGTCCAGGCCCGCGCGACGTAGACCACGTCGACCCGAGCCCCTGGGCACCGGGCGCGGCTCGGGTCGCGCTCGTCCACGATTGGCTCACCGGGATGCGCGGCGGCGAGCGCTGCCTCGAGGTGCTCTGCGAGCTGTTTCCCGAGGCGCCGCTCTTCACGCTGCTCCACGTGCCCGGCAGCACGACGCCCGTCATCGAGCGGCGGCGCATCGTCACCTCGTTCGTGCAGCGCTTGCCGCGCGCCGCGGAGCGCTACCGCCACGCGCTGCCCCTCTTTCCGCTGGCGGCCCGGCGCTTCGACCTGACCGGCTACGACCTGATCGTCTCGATGAGCCACTGCGTCGCCAAGGGCGTGCGCGTGCCGCCGGGCGCGCTCCACCTCAGCTATTGCTTCACGCCGATGCGGTACGTGTGGGACCTCTACGCCCACTACGTCGACGCCCGGGCGGGCCTCGCGACGCGGCTTCTCGCGCCGCCCGTCGCCGCCGCGCTCAGGCGGTGGGACCGGCGGACCGCGTCGGTCCAGAGCTTCGCGGCGATCTCCCACCACATCGCCGACCGGATCCGGCGCGTCTACGGCCGGGAGGCCGACGTGATCTACCCGCCGGTAGACGTCGCCCGCTTCCGGGTCGCCGAGGCCGTGGACGACTATTACCTCGTCGTCTCGGCGCTTTCGCCCTACAAGCGCGTGGACCTCGCGGTCGAGGCGGCCAACCGGCTCGGGCGGCGCCTGCTCGTCGTCGGAACCGGGCCCGAGGCCGAGCGCCTGCAGGCCCTCGCGGGGCCGACCGTGAGCTTCCGCGGCTGGCGGCCCGACGCGGAGGTCGCCGAGCTCTACGCGCGCTGCCGCGCGCTCCTGTTCCCGGCGGTGGAGGACTTCGGGATCACGCCGCTCGAGGCGGCCGCGGCCGGCCGGCCGACGATCGCGCTCGAGCGCGGCGGCGCCCTGGAGACGATGGTGGGCCTCGACGCCGGCGAGCCGCCGACCGCGGTGTTCTTCCGCGAGCAGAGCGTGGAGTCGCTGGTCGCGGCGATCCGGGCCTTCGAGGCGGCCGAGGACCGGTTCGACCCGAAGGCGCTGCGCGCGCGCGCCGAGCGCTTCGACCGGCCCGTGTTCAAGCAGCGGCTCTCGGCGTGGATCGGCGCGCGCTGGCGCGAGTCCCGGAGGGGGCCCCTGTGCTGAAGGCCCACTCGCGGTTCTTCGAGCACCTGACGCTCGCGGGGGACCTCCTGCTCATCGCCCTCTCCTGGGTCTCCGCGTACGCGGTGCGATTCTATCTGATGCCCGCGCCGGGCCTTCCGCCATTCCGCGACTACGCCCTCCAGCTCCTCCCGATCCTCGTGGTCTGGGGCTTCTCGTTCTGGACCTTCGGCCTCTACCGGCCGAACCGCTTGGCGTCGCATCTGTCGGAGTGGCTCGACATCGCGAAGGCCTCGACGCTCGGCGTGCTGGTTCTGGTCGCGATCATGACCTTCACGTTCCGCGGTTACGACTACTCGCGCGTCGTGATCGCGCTCTTCTGGGCGCAGTCGATCGTCCTCGTGAGCTTCTCGCGCGCCGTCTTCCGCGAGGCGCTGCGCTTCGCCCGGCGCCGCGGCTACAACCAGCGCTACGCGATCGTCGTCGGGGGCGGGGAGCCCGCCGCGGAGGTCCTGCGCGTGCTCAAACGGCGCCCGGACGTCGGCATCCGCGTCCTCGGCCTCCTCGCCGACAAGGTCGACACGCCCGGAAGCGACGCGCCGCGGCTCGGCGGCCTCGACGAGGTCCGGAGCGTGCTCGACCGGCAGCCCGTGGACGTCGTCTTCATCGCGCTGCCGCACGGCGACTACCCTCGCCTCAGCGCCGTGCTGAACGACATCGGCGACGACCCGGTCGCGATCCACTTCGTCCCCGACGTCTTCCACCTCGCCTCGCTCCGGGGCGGCGTCGAGGAGTTCGAGACGATCCCGTTCATCCACCTCCGGGAGTCGCCGCTCTATGGCTGGAACCGCGTGCTCAAGCGCGCCCTGGACCTGGGCCTCGGCACGGCGGCGCTCCTGGTGGTCGCCCCGGTCATGGGGCTCGTGGCGCTCGCGCTCAAGCTCACCGCGCCCGGCCCCGTCCTCTACCGTCAGGAGCGCATGGGCGTGGACGGCCGGCGCTTCCAGATGCTGAAGTTCCGCACGATGCGCGTGGACGCGGAGCGAGAGACCGGACCGGTCTGGGCACGCCCGGACGACCCGCGCCGCACGCGACTCGGCGCGTTCCTGCGACGCAGGAGCCTCGACGAGCTGCCACAGCTGTGGAACGTGCTGCGGGGGGAGATGAGCCTGGTCGGGCCGCGCCCCGAGCGCCCGAGCTTCGTCGAGGAGTTCCGCCGCCGGGTGCCCGGCTACATGCTCCGTCACAAGGTCAAGGCGGGGATCACCGGCTGGGCGCAGGTCAACGGCTGGCGGGGCAACACGTCGATCGACGAGCGGATCAAG
>QHSZ01000258.1 GCA_003220595.1 Candidatus Rokuibacteriota bacterium
CGGCGACCGCCGGCAGGCCGCAGGCCGCGGCCTCGACGAGGACGAGTCCCTGCGTTTCGGTCTCCGAGGCGAAGAGGAAGACGTCGGCGGCCTGGTAACAGGATGGGAGCATCGCGTGGGGGCGGGCACCACAGAACCGGATCCGGTCCGCGACCGGAAGGGAGCGGGCCAGACGCTCGAGCCGCGCGGCCTCGGTCCCCCGCCCGACGAGGATCAGGCGCGCCGCGGGCAGCGTGGAGGCGACGCGTTCGAAGGCGAGGAGGACCCGGTCCACGCTCTTCTCCCGGTCGAGTCGGCCGACGTAGAGGAGCAGCGGGTCGTCCCCAGGCACCCCGAGGGCCGCGCGAGCCGCCCCCCGGTCGCCCGGCCGGAAGCGCGACAGGTCCACGCCCGTCGGGACCACGGCGATCGGTGTCGCGACGCCGCGCGCCTGCAGCTCGTCGCGGATGACGGCGGAGGGCGCGATGACCGCGTCGGCGCGCGCGGCGAAGCGTGTGCTCAACCGGACTGCCAGCGCCTCGACCAGTGGGCGCCTGAGCGGGACGTAGTGGGCGTACTTCTCGTACCGCGTGTGGTACGTGAACACGAGGGGCCGCCGCCACCGACGCGCCAGGCGCCGGGCGGCCGGGCCCAGGAGGAACGGGTGGTGGGCGTGGAAGACGTCGAACTCCAGGCTCGCGACGAGACGGGTGATCCGGCGCGAGTACGGCACGGCCAGCGCGAACTCGGGGTAGGTCGCTGCCGGGATCGACGGGTAGCGGACGACGCGTGGCGAGCCGTCGGCGGCGGCTGCGAGCCGGGGCCCGAAGACCCAGGCCTCGTGGCCGGCAGCCTCGAGACCTGCCCGCAGCGTCTCGACGGAGACCGTGACGCCGCCGCAGAAGGGCAGGTAGTTGTTCGTGAAGAGGGCGACCCGCACCGGGGTGTCCGTCACGCCTTGTTGAACTTCTCGAAATCCTCCGGCTTGATGTTCTGCAGCCACTCGCGGAGCTGCTCGGGGTCGTCCGCCTTGACGGGCTCGGGTTCCTTCGACACCTCGAGGCTCTTCGCCTTGCGCACCACTTCCTCGTCCACGTAGATCGGGGCGGCGACGCGCAGGGCCAGCGCGATCGCGTCCGAAGGCCGCGAGTCCACCGTGTACTCGGTGTCGCCCACCTGCAGATGGATGACCGCGAAGAACGTGTTCTCCTTGAGGTCCGTGACGACCACCTTCAAGACGCGGGCGTCGATGGCCTCCAGGATGTTCTTGATCAGGTCGTGCGTCATCGGCCGCGGCGGGGCGACCTTCTCGAGCTCCAGCGCGATCGCGTTCGCCTCGAAGATCCCTACCCAGATCTGGAGCGAGCGCTTGTCCTCCTCGTCGCGCAGGATGATGATCGGCATGTTCGAGACCGCATCGAGCGCCAGCCCGCGGACCTTCATTTCGACAAACATGCCGCCTCCTCCGCTCGCCGGGCGAGCTCGCCACGCAGGCTGTGCGGCAGCGCCTCGGTGACCCGGACCCACGTCAGGTCACCGACCGCGACCCGCCCCTGCCCGTCGAAGTTGACGACCCGGTTGCACCGGGTCCGCCCGCTGAGCTCCCCCGCGCTCTTCCTGGACGTGCCGTCCACGAGCACCTCGAGGGTGCGGCCGGCGAGGCGGCGGTGCCGCTCGGCGGTCACGCGGTTCACGACCTCGAGCAGCCGCGTGTTGCGACTCGCCTTGACCTCGTCGGGGACCTGGTCGGCCATGTCTGCCGCTGGCGTCCCCGGGCGGCGCGAGTAGCGGAACACGAACACGTTGTCGTAGCGGACCTGCTCGACCACGTCGAGCGTCCGAGCGAAGTCCGCCTCGGTCTCGCCCGGGAAGCCGACGATCAGGTCGGTCGAGAATGCCATGTCCGGCACGGCGTCGCGGATCGTGTCGACGAGCTCGAGGTACCGCGCGCGCGTGTAGCCGCGGTTCATCCGCTCGAGGACCGCGTCCGAGCCCGACTGGAGCGGCAGGTGGAACCACTCGCACACCTTCGGCACGTCGCGCAGCGCGGCGATGAGCCGGGGTGTCAGATTGTACGGGTTCGAGGTGGTGAACCGGATGCGCTCGAGGCCGGCGACGTCGTTGACCCGCGCGAACAGCTCGGCGAGGTCCGTCGGCGGCGTGAGGTCGCGCCCGTAGGCGTTGACCGTCTGGCCGAGCAGCGTCACCTCGCGGCACCCCTCGCCGACGAGGCTCCGGATCTCGGCGAGGATCGTCTCCGGCGCGTGGCTACGCTCGCGGCCGCGCGTGCGCGGGACGACGCAGAAGGTGCAGTGCTTCTCGCACCCTTCCATGACCGTCACGAAGGCCCGGAGCCGCGACGACCCCGGGGGACGCGCGGTGATCTTCACGAGCGGTCCCTCGCCCGTCTCCAGCACGGGCCGCCGCTCACGCCGGGCCCGGTCCACCAGGTCGCCGACGCGCGCGATAGCGGGCGACCCGAACACGAGGTCCACGCCCGGCGCGCGCCGCTGAATCGCCTCCTGGTGGAGCTGGGCCATGCAGCCCATGACGCCGATGACCAGTTCCGGGTTCAGGGTCTTGAGGAGGCGCAGCTCGCCGAGCTTCGAGAAGACCTTGTCCTCCGCCTTCTCACGAATCGCGCAGGTATTGACGATGATCAGGTCGGCGTCGCGCTCGTCGGCCACCAGCTCGTAGCGCTGGGCGCGTAGAAGCCCCGCGACGCGCTCGGAGTCATATTCGTTCATCTGGCAGCCGTAGGTGATGAGGTGGAGTTTGGCCATGAGTTGTCTGGGAAATCCAGCGTTTGCGTTGACCTGACCGTAGCACCCGCCCCAGTCGAAGTCAATTCTGGTACCCCCCGGCGCTCGGCACTCGCCGTCTCGCCGTCGGGTAGTATGGCGCATGGCGCTCGCCCGCACGATGACCGGTCTCGTGCTGATCACCTACCTCACGACGCACTTTCTCAATCACGCGCTGGGGCTCGTCTCGCTCGACGCGATGGAAGCCGGCCGCTCGTGGTTCCTGCTCCTCTGGCGGAGCCCGCTCGGCACGGTGCTCCTCTACGGCTCGCTCATCACCCACTTCGGGCTCGCCCTCCGGTCGCTCTACCGGCGCCGTAACTTCCGGCTGGCGCCCTGGGAGGCCACCCAGCTCCTGCTCGGCCTCGCGATTCCGCCGCTGCTCGCGACGCACATCACCGCCACGCGGATCGCCTGGACGATCTTCGACGCGCCGGATACCTATGCGCGCGTCGTCACCGGGTTCTGGATCTTCCGTCAGGACCTGGGCTTCTTGCAGATCGTGCTCGTCGTGATCGCCTGGACGCACGGTTGCATCGGGCTGCACTTCTGGCTGCGGCTCAAGCCCTGGTACAGGCACCTGGCGCCCTGGCTCCTGGCCACCGCCCTCCTGTTGCCGGTGCTCGCCCTCCTGGGGGCGAGCCAGGCAGGTAAGGAGGTCGCCCGACTGGCCCGCGAGCCCGCCTGGCTGCAGGCGACGGTGCTCCGGCCCGATCCCCGGAGCGCGGACGATCGAGTGCTCCAGGAGCGCATCCGCGACGGGATCCTCGGCGCCCTCGGCGCGAGCCTCGCCGTGGTCTTCCTGGCCCGCGCCGCGCGTCGGCTCTACGAGCGTCGCCGCGTCGTGCGCATCACCTACCCCGGCGGCCGGCAGGTGACGGTGCCTGCCGGGGCCACGGTCCTCGAGGCGAGCCGCTTTGCCGGGATCCCCCACGCCTCCGTGTGCGGCGGTCGGGCGCGCTGCTCGACGTGCCGCGTGCGGGTCATCGAGGGCGCCGAGTTCCTGCCACCGGCGAGCGTCGTGGAGCTCCGCGTCCTCAGGCGCGTGGGCGCGGCGCCCTCGATGCGCCTCGCCTGCCAGCTCCGTCCGACCCGCGACCTCTCGGTGACGCCACTCCTGTCCGCGGGCGCCGGGCCCGCGGACGCGCTCGGCCACACGCCGGGCGCGGGCCGGGAGCAGGAGATCACGGTGCTCTTCGCCGATCTTCGCGGCTTCACCCAGATCGCCGAGCGGCGGCTTCCCTACGACGTCGTCTTCCTGCTGAACCAGTACTTCGCCGCGGTCGGCGGCGCCATCACAGGCTCGGGCGGCCTCGCCAACCAGTTCACCGGGGACGGCGTCATGGCGCTGTTTGGCGTGGAGCGGGGCCCCGACGCTGGGGCGCGCCAGGCCCTCGGGGCGGCGCGTGAGATCGTCCTCAATCTGCGGCGCCTCAGCGCGACCCTCGCCGCGGAGCTCCGCGCGCCATTCCGGATCGGCATCGGCGTCCACTGCGGACCGGCGGTGGTCGGGCGGATGGGCTTCGGGGAGACCGAGTACCTCACGGCGGTGGGCGACACCGTGCACGTCGCGAGCCGGCTCGAGCAGCTGACGAAAGAGTACGGCTGCGAGCTGGTCGTCTCCGAGGCGGTCGCGCTGCGGGCGGGGCTCGACGTGTCGGCGTTTCCACGTCACGAGGCCACGGTGCGCAACCGCCAGGAGCCGCTCGCGATCCGCGTGATCGCCGACGCCGGCGCCCTCGCGCTGCCCGCCGGCGCGCCGCCAGCCGCTCGACGCGCTAGGAGCGCGTCTGACTAACCGCGGTGCGCGCGCGGGCACCGGTGGGGGGTGTTGGGGGCGGCGGCACGCCCCCCGACATTCAATTAGTCGATTTCTTCGGGGCGGCCGCCCTTCCGGGCCGGGGCCTTGCCGCTCCCCTTGGCGCCGCCGGCGCCGTGACCGTTGCCGTTGCCGCCGAACGTGAGGGGCGGCTTCAGCTCGAACTGGCGCTCGAGGCGACTGCGCCGCTCCTTCCACCCCTCCTGGTACTCGAGCTCGTCCTCGTGGAGGGTCGCCGGCTGCTTGATGCCGTGGGCGAGTCGGAACTGGATCGCGAGCTCGGAGGCCCGCCGCCTCACCTCGTCCCACGGTGTGCCGAGCGCGAACTGGTCGGAGATGGCGCCGATGCGGCCGCTGTGGATGTTGCAGGAGAGGGTGATCGCCGACAGGATCGGCCCCGACCAGTACGAGGTCTGCGAATTGATCGGCATCGGCAGGATGTGCAAGTTGTGGCTGCCCCGGCAGTCGCCGGAGACCATCGGCGCCGCCGCCCACGGCGACGTGATCTCGCCGGGCGCGGGCCAGTCGCCCTGCGCGAAGGCCAGCAGCACCGGGTCGTCCTTGCCGCCGTAGGTGAAGCCCTTCTTGGTCTTGATGTTGTGGAGCCGTTCCGCGGAGCAGATGTACCCGAGCTGGTCGCGCTCGCCCTTTTCGTTGCGGCTCCAGATGCGCGCGATGACGAAGCGGGAGGCGCGCGTGAGGCCTTCGATGTCGTAGAGGTCCTCGGGCGCGCGCAGGGTGATGACCTTCTCTTGGAGACCCTTGGCCAGTTCTTCCATCTTGCCGTCGAGCGCCCGCTGGTCGCGCGGGTGAGCGCCCGCCTCGACGGCCTGGGCCTTCGTGTCGAGGTCGACGATCTCCATGATGTAGCCGCGCTTCATCTTCGAGGCCGCGATGACGAGCCCGGTGTTGAACCGCGGCAGCAGGTAGGCGCCGGTCGCGTAGTAGTTGAAGGCCATCGGCTCGGTCTTGTCCGCGAATGACACGAGGACGGTCTGCGAGGCGTTGTCCTTGCGGACCGGTAGCGGCAGGGCGACCGTCGCCGGGCCCGCGCCGCGGAGGTTACCGGTGAACGCGTCGGCCACGAGGTCCTGCCCCGGGCCGTAGAGGCCGAGCTCGGCCGCCTTCCGCGCGCCCTCCTGGAGCGCGTCCCACATGAGCTCGTCGACCACCGACATGTTCACGCTCTCGGTCATGATCCCCGTGACGGCGACGTCGTCGCCCGTGTGGGTGACGATGAGCGAGGTGAAGATGGCCTCCTTCCCGCACCAATTGTTCTCGAGGACGTACTTCGCGATCACGGACTTGACCTCGTCGGCCGCGACGACGTGGCCGCCGACCCCGCCGACGTCGGCCTTGGTGGCCTTGATGTAGCGCTGGACGAGAGCCGGGTTCTTGGCGAAGACGTAGGACTTGTACGAGAAGATGTTGGGCGTGCTGGTGACCGGGATCTTCTCTGCGAGGGTCTGCGGGAGGCCCTCGAGCTCGTCCCTGGACTGGTGATACTCGGTCAGCCTGATCGGCTTCCCGTCGGCGGAGCCATAACGTCGGGCGCCCATGCACGCCTCCTTGTGCGGGTCGAAGTGGTGACAGGAGCGAGGATACCGGGGTACACTCGGAGGCGTCAAGGAAGAATTTACCTCCCATGAAATTAATTTCTCCGAGCCCCCGCGAGCTGCGCCAGATGGTCCGGTGCCTCGAGCTCTACTACCGCCAGGCCAAGAGCCAGAAGGACATCGCGCGCACCCTGGGTGTGTCGGCGGCGACCGTGTCACGCCTGCTCAAGCGCGCCTACGACGACGGCTTCGTCCGTGTCGAGCTCGACCTGCCCCGGATGGCGGAGCTCGAGGCGGCGCTCGTCGAGCGGCACGGGCTCCGGGACGCGGTGGTGGTGGCCACGGGCGGCCGGGGTGACATCAAGGAGGAGCTCGGCGCCGCGGCGGCCGCCTACTTCGAGAAGATCGCCGCGAACGGCATGCGGGTCGGTCTCTCCTGCGGGTTCACGCTGTACCAGACGATCCGCCAGCTCCGCGAGCGCCGCTTCCGCGACCTGGCGCTCTATCCCCTGTCGGGCGAGAGCACGCTCCGGCAGGTGGACCTCTTCCCCAACACCCTCGTCGGAATGATGGCGGCCAAGTACCGGCCTCATGTCCAGGCGTACGCCCTCCCCGTCCATCACCTGCTCTCACTCGGCGAGATCGAGCGCGAGCGTCGGCGCCTCCTCCGCGACCCCGAGATCCGGACGATCTACGACGCCGCACAGAACGTGGACATCGCGCTCGTCGGCATCGGCCTGATCGGCGAGCAGACCCAGGGCTTCTGCTCGCTGGCCGAATCCTATGGCGTGAGCGTCGGGCGGCTGCGCCAGCTGGGCGTCGTGGGGGAGATCAACTACCAGCCCTTCGACCGCGAGGGGCGCCTCGTGGACCGCCCCGAGCTGCGCGTGCTGATGCGACGGATCCTCTCGGTCGGCAGCGACCGCCTCCAGGCCCTCTCCCGCCGCGCCGACCGCAGCGTGGTCGCGATCGCGGGCGGCCGCGCCAAGCTGGAAGCGGTGCGGGGCGCGCTGG
>QHSZ01000259.1 GCA_003220595.1 Candidatus Rokuibacteriota bacterium
GCACCTCGCCGTGGTTCTCGCCGGCGCGCTCTTCACCGTCGTCTGCATGTTGGCCTTCGCGCTCGAGCACCATCGGAACCCGGCCCACGCGCATCAGGACGGCGAGCTCGGCGTGGACCACCGGAAGGTCGCGGTGTGGGTCTTCCTCGCCTCGGAGTGCTTCTTCTTCGGGACGCTGATCGCGACCTACCTCGCCTACAACGGCCGGAGCGTCGTCGGGCCCGAACCGCACCAGATCCTGAACATCCCGCTCACGACCCTCTCGACCTTCGACCTCCTGATGTCGAGCCTCTTGATGGTGCTGGCCCTCGCGGCGGTCCAGCGCGATGACCGGCGGCAGGCTCGCCTCTGGCTCTTCGGCACCGCGCTCTTCGGGCTGATCTTCCTCGGCTTCCAGGTCTACGAGTTCACGCACTTTGTCCGCGAGGGCCTGACGCTCCAGCGAAACCTCTTCGGCTCGACCTTCTTCGTGCTCACCGGCTTCCACGGGGGGCACGTGACGGTCGGCGTGATCTGGCTCCTCGCGCTCTTGATCCTCGACCTGCGTGGCCGGCTCGGGCGGGTCGACGCGGTCAAGGTGGAGGTCGCGGGGCTCTACTGGCACTTCGTCGACATCGTGTGGATCGCGATCTTCACGCTCGTCTACCTCATGCCGTGAGGCCAGAACCGTGAACGAGCCGCCGGTCGAGCACGCGTCCATCGGGACCTATCTGAAGGTCGCCGCCATCCTCTCGGTCGTGACCGCGCTCGAGTTTGCCGTCATCTATATCCGCGCGCTCACGCCGATCCTGATCCCGCTCCTCCTGGTCCTCTCCGCCGGGAAGTTCGCGCTCGTCGTCCTCTTCTTCATGCATCTGCGCTACGACTCGCGCGCGCTCGCCGTGCTCTTCTGCGGCCCGCTCGCGCTCGCCACGGGGCTCGTGCTCGCGCTGATGACGCTGACCGGCGCCTTTCTCGTGCTCGGCAGGTGACTGGAATGCATGGGCCGGCGGCCTTCGCCTGGACGTCCGGCGAGCTCCACGGCGACGTCCTGCTCGGCGCGGGGCTCCTCGCCGTCGCCTATGCCGTCGCCTGGGCGCGCGGCCCGCGGCGCCACGCGGGCGAGCCCGTGTGGTTCTTCGCCGGCCTCGGCGTCCTCCTGCTGGCGCTGAACGGCCCGCTCCACGACCTGAGCGACTACTACCTCTTCAGCGCGCACATGGTCCAGCACCTGCTCCTGACCCTCGTGGTGGCGCCAGTCCTCCTCGCCGGCACGCCGGCCTTCATGCTCGACCGGCTGCTCGGCCCGCTGCTCCGCTCCGCCCTCGGGCGCTTCGCGGTGCGGGCGACGACGCGCGCGGTCCCCGCGCTCGCCCTGTACGCGGTCGCGCTGATCGGCTGGCATCTGCCCCTGCCCTACAACCAGGCGCTCGAGCGCCACGGCTGGCACGTCGTCGAGCACCTCGTGCTCCTCGCGACCTCGGTGCTCGCCTGGTGGCCCGTCGTCTCGGCGTCCACGCTGGCCCCGCGCCTGCCCTACGGCGCGCAGATCCTCTACCTCTTCGCGCTCGGGATCCCGATGACGGTCGTCGCCTCGATGATCACGGGCGCCGAGCGCGTGCTCTACCCGTTCTACGGGGCGGCGCCGCGGCTCTGGGGGCTCGAGCCGCTCGCCGATCAGCGGCTCGGGGGTCTCATCATGTGGGTCCCGGCCGCGCTCATCCCTCTCGCCGCGTTCACGGTGGTCTTCTTCCGCTGGGTCGCCGCCGAGCCGGACGAGGAGACCTCTCGCGTGTGACACCTCTGTTATGATCGAATTCGCTCGGCCATGAACATCTGCGTCGTCGGCACCGGGTACGTCGGGCTCGTCACGGGCGCGGTCTTCGCGGACCTCGGCAACGAGGTCGTGTGCGTGGACAACGTCGCCAAGAAGATCGCCCAGCTCCAGGCGGGCCAGATGCCGATCTACGAGCCGGGGCTCGAGGAAATGGTCGCGCGCAACGTCGCCGACGGGCGGCTCACGTTCACCACCGACCTCGCCGCCGGCGTCCGGCGCGCGGTCATCGTCTTCATCACGGTCGGGACACCGGCGAAAGACACGGGCCAGACCGACCTGGCCGCGGTCGAGGTGGTCGCCCGGCAGATCGCGGAAGCCATGGAGCGCTACACGGTCATCGTCAACAAGTCCACGGTGCCCGTCGGCACGGGGAACCTGGTGCGCGAGGTCATCGAGCGTCACCAGACGACGCCAGTCCCCTTCGACGTCGTCTCGAACCCCGAGTTCCTGCGCGAGGGGTCGGCGATCGAGGACACGCTGCGGCCAGACCGTATCGTCATCGGCGCGCCCACCCAGCAGGTGGCGATGACGCTCCTCGAGCTCTATGCGCCGCTCGAGCGCCCGATGATCATCACCGACGTGCCGTCGGCGGAGATCATCAAGTACGCGTCGAACGCGTTCCTGGCCACGAAGATCTCGTTCATCAACTCGATCGCCAACATCTGCGAGCTGGCGGGCGCCGACGTCACCCAGGTCATGAAGGGGATGGGGCTCGACCCCCGGATCGGTCCGGCGTTTCTCCAGGCCGGCCTCGGGTACGGCGGGAGCTGCTTCCCCAAGGACACCGACTCCCTCATCCACACCGCGGCCACGCTGGGCGCGGACTTTCCCCTCCTCCGGGCCGTGGTGGACACGAACCGCGAGCGCGCGTCCCACTTCGTCCGCACGATCGAGAAGGCGCTCGCGCCGCTGGACGACAAGACGCTCGGCGTCCTCGGCCTCGCCTTCAAGCCGAACACGGACGACATGCGCGAGGCGAAGTCCGTCGAGGTGATCAACCGCCTCGTCGAGCGCGGCGCGACCGTGCGCGCCTACGACCCGGTCGCGGTCGGGAACGCGCGCGCGCTCCTGCCGCCGGGCGTGGTCTACTGCGAGTCGCCCTACGCGGCCGCGACCGACGCCGACGGCGTCGTGCTCGTCACCGAGTGGAACGAGTTCAAGCTCCTCAACCTCGAGCGCCTCCGCACCGTCATGCGCCGCCCCGCCGTCTTCGACGGCCGGAACCTCTGGGAGGCGGAGCGCATGAAGCGCCTCGGCTTCGAGTACCACTCGATGGGCCGCAAGCCCGTCCTGCCCTCCTGACACCCCCATGCGGGCGCTCGTCACCGGCGGCGCGGGCTTCATCGGCTCCCATCTTTGCGAGTTCCTCCTGGGCCAGGGCTGGGAGGTCGTCTGCATGGACAACTTCATCACCGGGTCGCCCCAGAACGTCGCCGCGCTCGAGGGACGGCACAGCTTCAGCCTGGTCCGCCACAACGTGACCGAGTATCTCCGCCTGGACGGGCCGCTCGACTGGGTCCTGCACCTGGCGAGCCCCGCCTCCCCGCGCGACTACCTCGAGCTGCCGATCCAGACGCTCAAGGTCGGCGCCCTCGGCACCCACAACGCCCTCGGCCTGGCCAAGGCGAAGAACGCGCGCCTCCTGCTCGCCTCGACCTCGGAGGTGTACGGTGACCCGCTCGTGCACCCGCAGCGTGAGGACTACTGGGGCAACGTGAACCCGGTCGGGCCGCGGGGCGTGTACGACGAGGCCAAGCGCTTCGCCGAGGCGATCACGATGGCGTACCACCGCTACCACGGCGTGGACACCCGGATCGCGCGCATCTTCAACTGCTTCGGACCCCGCATGCGGATCAACGACGGGCGCGCGATCCCGGCGTTCATCACCCAGGCGCTCGGCGGCACACCGGTCACCGTCTTCGGCGACGGCTCGCAGACACGTTCCTTCCAGTACATCTCTGACCTCCTCGACGGCTTCTGGCGCCTCATGCAGGCGCCCGCCAACGAGCCCGTCAATCTCGGGAATCCGCACGAGATGACGCTGCTCGAGCTCGCCAAGCGGATCGTCCGGCTCACGCGCTCGCGGAGCGAGATCGTCTTCGCCCCGCTGCCCGTGGACGATCCGAAGGTCCGCCAGCCCGACATCGGCCGGGCGCGCTCGCTGCTCGGCTGGGAGCCGCGCGTCGACGTCGACGAGGGCCTGCGCCTCACGATCGACTGGTTCAAGCGGACGCTCCGCGCATGAGGGTCCTCGTCACGGGCGGCGCCGGGTTCATCGGCTCCCACGTCGTCGACCGCCTGCTCGCCGACGGCCACACGGTGGACATCCTGGACAATCTGACCACCGGCCGCCGCGCGCTCCTGAACCCGGCCGCGCGCTTTCACGCGTGCGACCTCCGGAGCGCGCGGCTCGGCGACGCCCTCGCCGTGGCGCGCCCCGAGGCCGTCCTGCACCTGGCCGCCCAGGCCTCCGTGGGCCGCTCGGTCATCGACCCGCTCTTCGACGCGAGCGTCAACGTGCTCGGGACGCTCGCCCTCCTCGAGGCGTGCCGACGCGTGGGCGTGGCGCGCGTCGTCTTCACCTCGAGCGGCGGCGCCGCCTACGGCGACACGGACGTGCTGCCGACGCCGGAGAACCACCCGGTCCATCCCGCGTCGCCCTACGGCACCTCGAAGGTGGCCGGCGAGCACTACCTCGAGTGCTGGGCGGGGCTCACGGGCGCGAGCGTGCTCGCTCTGCGGCTCGCGAACATCTACGGGCCGCGCCAGGATCCGCGCGGCGAGGCGGGTGTCATCGCGATCTTCGTCGCGCGGCTCCTCGCGGGCGCCGCGTGTGTCGTCAACGGCGACGGCGAGCAGACGCGGGACTACGTCTACGTCGGGGACGTGGCCGATGCCTTCGCGCGCGCGCTCCAGAACCCGCGGGCCTCCGGCGTGCTGAACATCGGCACCGGCACCCAGACGTCGGTGAACGACGTCTACCGGCGCCTGGCGCGGCTCACCGGCGTCGGGCGCGCGGCCGAGCACGGCCCCGCCCGGCCGGGCGAGCAGCGGCGGAGCGTGCTCGACGCGTCGCGGGCGAAGGAGGCACTCGGCTGGACGGCCGCGACCCCCTTTGACGCGGGACTCGCACGGACCGTCGAGCACATGAGGAAGGAGGTGCCGGCATGATCGACGACGAGCTGAAGGCGATCCTGGTATGCCCGGCGTGCAAGGGCGACCTGATCTTCGAGGCGACGCGGATCATCTGTCCCGCGTGCCGCAAGGCCTACCCGATCCGCGACGGGATCCCCGTGATGCTGATCAACGAGGCCGAGGCCTGGACGCCCGGAGCGTAGCGGCCGCCGCCCGTCGCACGCAGGCCGTGATCCTGGCCGGCGGCCAGGGCACGCGCCTGCGTCCGCTCACGCTCGCGCGCGCCAAGCCGGTCGTGCCGGTGTTGAACCGCCCGTTTCTGGCCCACCAGCTCGCGTTGCTGCGCGCGCACGGGGTCGTGGACGCGATCCTGGCGTGCTCCTACCGCGTGGACGACGTGCGGGCGGCGCTCGGCGGCGCCGAGCACCTCGGCGTCACGCTCCGGTACGTCGTCGAGAAGGAGCCGCTCGGCACGGGCGGCGGCGTCGCGAACGCCGCCGACCTCGCGTCGGGAACGATCTTCGTGCTGAACGGCGACGTCCTCACCGACGCGGACCTCACGGCGATGCGCCGCCGCCACGAGGCGCAGGGGTCGCGCGCGACGATCTTCCTCACGCGCGTCAGCGACCCGCGCCAGTACGGGCTCGTCGAGACGGACGCCGAAGGGCGCCTGCGTGCCTTCCGCGAGAAGCCGGCGGCGGGCGAGCCGATCACGACCGACACGATCAACGCGGGCGTATATCTCCTGGACGCGGCGCTCCTCCACGGCATCCCGCGCGACCGGCCGGTGTCCATCGAGCGCGAGGTCTTCCCGGCGCTGATCGCCGACGGCGTCCCCTGCTTCGGCTGGGAGGCGGAGGCGTACTGGCGGGACATCGGGACGCCCGCGGCGTACCACGCCGCGCAGATGGACCTGCTCGAGGGCCGCGCGCGCCTGCTGCTGCCGCCGCCGGGCGAACCGCGCGAGGGGAGCTGGATCGGCACCGGCGGGACGGCCGCGGCCGACGCCCGCGTCGTCGCGCCCTCGGTGATCGGCGCGCGGGTCACGCTCGCCGCGGGCTGCCGGGTCGGTCCGTCGGCCGTCGTCGGCGACGGCTCGACGATCGGCCCCGACGCGCGCGTCGAGGGCGCGGTGCTCTGGGAGCGGGTCGACCTCGGTCGCGGTGCGGTGCTGCGCGACTGCGTCCTCGGCGCCGACGTCCGGATCGGCGCGCATGCGCGCGTCGGCGCCGGCGTGGTGCTGGAATCCGGCGCCGTCATCCCCGAGCGCACGACGCTCACGCGCGACGATGCGAGCTGAGGGCGCATGTTAGACTGAAGCGATGACGTTGTCCCGCAACCGGAATTTCTCGATCGTCGCCCACATCGATCACGGGAAATCGACGCTCGCCGACCGCCTGCTGGCGCTCACGGGCACGATGGACGCCAAGAAGGCCGTGGACCAAGTGCTCGACTCGATGGACCTCGAGCGCGAGCGGGGCATCACGATCAAGGCCCACACGGTCCGCCTCCTCTACAAGGCGCGCGACGGCCACGAGTACACGCTGAACCTCATCGACACACCCGGCCACGTGGACTTCTCGTATGAGGTATCGCGCGCGCTCGCCGCGTGCGAGGGTGCCCTGCTCATCATCGACGCCGCGCAGGGGATCGAGGCCCAGACGCTCGCGAACTTCTACCTGGCGAGCGACGCGAAGCTCACGATCATCCCCGTCATCAACAAGATCGACCTGCCCGCGGCCGACGTCGAGGGCACGCGCCTCGCGATCACCGAGACGCTCGACCTCGA
This sequence comes from Candidatus Rokuibacteriota bacterium, assembly GCA_003220595.1. GTDB lineage: Bacteria > Methylomirabilota > Methylomirabilia > Rokubacteriales > CSP1-6 > AR19. The sequence goes on from QHSZ01000259.1 coordinate 6,741, forward strand.
CGGGGGCGAGGCGCTCGCGATCTCGGCGAAGCACGGCACGGGTGTGCCCGAGGTGCTCGAGGCGATCGTCGCGCGGATCCCGCCGCCCACGGGGGACCCGGACGCGCCGCTGAAGGCCCTCGTCTTCGATTCGTTCTACGACTCCTACCAGGGCGTCGTCATCTACGTCCGTCTGCGCGACGGCCGCGTGCGCGAGGGCACGCGGATCGTCCTCATGTCGAACGGCCGCCAGCACGACGTCCAGCAGGTCGGCGTCTTCTCGCCGGACATGCGGCCCGTCGAGGAGCTGAGCGCGGGCCAGGTGGGCTACGTCATCGCCGGCATCAAGCGCGTGGCCGACGCCAAGGTGGGCGAGACGATCACCGAAGCCGCCCGGCCGACGGCGGCGCCCTTCCCCGGCTACCGCGACGCGAAGCCCATGGTCTTCGCGGGGCTCTACCCGATCGAGGACACCGACTACGAGGCGCTTCGGGACGCGCTCGAAAAGCTTCGCCTCAACGATCCCGCCTTCACGTACGAGCCCGAGACGTCGCTCGCCCTGGGATACGGGTTCCGCTGCGGGTTCCTCGGCATGCTCCACATGGAAATCGTCCAGGAGCGGCTCGAGCGCGAGTTCGACCTGTCGCTGATCGTCACGGCGCCGAGCGTGCGGTACCGGATCCTCACGACCGCGGGTGAGCTGCTCGAGATCGACAACCCGTCCAGGATGCCGACGCCCGATCGGATCGAGGCGATGGAGGAGCCGTATGTCACGTCGTCGGTGTTCGTGCCCACCGAGTTCATGACGTCCATCTACAAGCTCGCACAGGAGAAGCGCGGCGAGCACCAATCGCTGGAGTATCACGGCAAGCGCGTCCACATCAGGTTCGATTTCCCGCTCGCCGAGATCGTCGTGGACTTCTACGACAAGCTGAAGTCCATCTCGAAGGGGTACGCGTCGTTCGACTACGAATTCGCCGACTTCCGCCCGTCCGACCTCGTCAAGCTCGATATCCTCCTGAACGGCGATCCGGTCGATGCGCTCTCGAGCATCGTCCACCGCGACAAGGCGTACGAGAAGGGCAAGGCGCTCGTGGAGAGGCTCCGGGGCGTGATCCCGCGCCAGCTCTTCGAGGTGGCGATCCAGGCGGCGATCGGCAGCCGTGTGATCGCCCGCGAGACGGTGAAGGCCATGGGCAAGAACGTCACCGCCAAGTGCTACGGTGGCGACATCACGCGGAAGCGGAAGCTGCTCGAGCGC
>QHSZ01000268.1 GCA_003220595.1 Candidatus Rokuibacteriota bacterium
TGATCTTGAGGCCGGCCTGGTAGAAGAAGATGTTGCACGACTGCGCGATCGCGTGATGCGTGTCCACCAGGCCGTGGCCGCCCTCCTTCCAGTCCTTGAAGGTGGCATTGCCCAGGCGGAACTCGCCGTTGCACTGCACGCGGTCGCCCGGCGTGAGCGTACCCTCCTGGAGGCCCGCGGCGGCGACGAGGAGCTTGAAGATCGAGCCCGGGGCGTACTGGCTCTGGATGACACGGTTCAGGAGCGGGAACTTCGGGTCCTGCACGACGCGCTGCCACGCGGCGCGGTCGATCGTGCCGGTGAACTGGTCGATCTCGTAGGCCGGCGTCGACAGCATCGCCAGCACGTCGCCGTTGCGCGGGTCCATCACGACGACCGCGCCGGCGTGGCCCTCCATCGCCCGCTCGGCCGCTTCCTGGATCCGTCGGTCCACGGCCGTGACGACCTGCGCCCCGGGATGCGGCTCGTTCTGCTGGACCATGCGCACCGTGCGGCCCATCACGTCCACCTCGATGCGCTCGCCGCCGTCCTTGCCGCGGAGGTACTCGTCGAGGAGGCGCTCGAGACCGTTCTGCCCGACCATCTCCCCGCGGCGGTACCGGCCCTGCCGGAGCTGGTCGTCGCTCGCCTCGCGCACGTAGCCCAGCAGGTGCGCGGCGAAGCGGCTGTTCGGGTAGACGCGCTGCGGCTCGACCTCGGTGATCACGCCGGCGAGCTCGAGCTTCCACTCCTCGACCTTGGCCACGTCCTCGAGCGTGAGCCCGCGGCGAACGCGCACGGGCAGGAACGAGTCGAGCGGCACACGCGCCGCCGCCTCCTGGAGCTCCTGAAAGGGGATCCGGAGGAGCGCGGCCACGCGGCCCAGCACCGCGTCGCGGGCCGCTGCCTCCCGCGGAAGCTCGCGGGGGATCAGCGAGAGCGTGAACGTCGGGCGGTTGTCCACGAGCGGCACGCCGTGGCGGTCGTAGAGGATGCCGCGCGGCGCCGCGATCGGACGGATGCGGAGCCGGTTCTTGTCGCTCGCGTCGAGGAAGCGCCCGCCCTCGAGCACCTGGAGGTACCAGAGCTGGCCGATCAGGACGAGGAAGGCCGCCGTGACCACGGCGGCCATGACCGTGATGCGCCGCTGCCCGGCGTCGCGGCGCCCCGGCAGCCCTCGGCGGGCGAGGATGCGATTCATCGGGACCCGCCTACGACGTGCGCGCGCGCAGCGACTCGATCCACGCGAGGGCCACGACGAGCAGGGCGCCGAGGAAGCCGTTGTACAGCGCCTGCGGGAGCACGACGTAGAACATCAGCTCGCTGAACGGCGCCGAGAAATTGAACATCTTGAGGAGCGCGAAGCGGGCGAGCCCCTCGGCCACCGTGAGGATGACGAGGCCGGGCACCTGGACGAGCGGCTGCGTGACGCTCAGACGGCTCCCCGCCGCGCCGATCACGAAGCCGAGGACGGCCTTCGTGAGGGCCTGCACGCCGATGAGACCTCCGCCCGCCGCATCCTGGAGGAGTCCCGCGGCGAAGCCCGCGGCGCAGCCGAACTCGGGCCCGCGCCGGAGCGCCAGGAGGACGACGACGATGAGGGGCAGGTCGGGGGTCACGCCGGCGATGCCCAGCGCGGGCGCGACGGTCGCGTGGGCGACGCCGCCACCGAGCACGGTCAACACGAGCAGCGTGCGCATCAGCCGTCACTCGGGAAGAAGCCGGCCAGATCCTGCCGCGACTCGCCGGTGACCAGGAGCACGTCGTCGACCCGCGAGAAGTTCACGGCCGGCTCGAGGATCGCGTAATGGAAGAGTGCCGTGCCGCGGTCGTCGATGGATCGCACGCGCCCGACGGGGATGCCCCGTGGAAACATCCCGCCCTGCCCCGACGAGACGAGCACGTCACCGACCTGGATCTGCGCGCCGTCGCGCGACATGTACTTGAACCGGAGCACGCCGCTCGGCTCGCCCTCGACGATGCCGGGTGCCCGCGTCCGGAGGACGTGGGCGCCAACGGTGGAGGCGGGATCGGTGAGGACCTGGACGATGGACGCGCCCGGCCGGACCTCGACGACGCGTCCGACGAGCCCGTCGGGAGAGATCACCGCCGTGTGGCGCGAAATGTTGTCGCCGCGGCCGCGGTTCACGGTGAGCGCGCGCATCCAGCCGCCCCAGTCGCGGGCGATGATCTCGCCCGAGACGGTCGTGAGCGGCAGCCGCTCCTGAAGCGCGAGCAGGCGCCGGAGGCGGCGATTCTCGTCGTCGGTCTCGCGGACGAGCAGCCCCTCGACGCGCAGCTGCTGGTTCTCCTCGCGCAGGCGCCCGTTCTCGGCGCGGACGTTCTTCCAGTCGAGGTAGGTCTCCCAGGCGGAGAAGGCCACGCGATGGGCCCTCGCGATGCCGGTTTGGATGGGCGTCGTCACGGCGGCGAGTGCATCGGCGGCGCGCGCGCCGTAGCCCCGGGTTTGGAGCGTGAGGAGCAGGAGGCAGACGGCCACCGCTAAGCTCAGCAGTGCGAACTTCCTCGTCTTCACCCTCCGCCCTCCAGCCAGCGAACGCCGACTCCGGCGCTAGGCGGGGATCGCCACCTTTTTCAAAAGCTCGAGCTCATCGAGCACCTTGCCCACGCCGAGCGCGACGCACGAGAGCGGGTCTTCACCCTGCGTGACGGGCAGGTTCGTCTCCTGGCGCAGCAAGTGGTCGATGCCGCGGAGCAGCGCCCCCCCGCCCGTGATCACGATGCCCTTGTCCACGATATCGGCCGCGAGCTCCGGCGGGGTCCGCTCCAGGCACGTGCGGACCGTCTCGACAATCGTCATGACGGGCTCGCGCAGCGCCTCGCGGATCTCCTCGTCCGTGATCACGATGGTCTTCGGGATGCCGTCGATGAGATCGCGCCCCTTGACCTCCATGGTGCGCCGGTCGCCGCCCATCGGATAGGCGGAGCCGAGCGTCATCTTGATCTCCTCGGCCCGCCGCTCGCCCACGAGCAGGTTGTAGTGCTTGCGGATGTACTGGACGATCGCCTCGTCCATCTCGTCGCCGGCGATCCGCACCGACTTCGAGTAGACGATGCCCGAGAGCGAGATCACCGCGACCTCGGTCGTGCCGCCGCCGATGTCCACGATCATGTTGCCGCCCGGCTCCTGGATCGGTAGCCCGGCGCCGATCGCGGCGGCCATCGGCTCCTCGATCAGGTACACCTCCCGCGCGCCGGCCTGCATCGCGGAATCACGCACGGCGCGCTTCTCGACCTGCGTGATCCCCGACGGCACGCCGATGACGATGCGCGGCCGCACGAGCGTGCGGCGCCGGTGCACCTTCGAGATGAAGTAGTGCAACATCTTCTCGGTCACGTCGAAGTCGGCGATCACGCCGTCCCTGAGCGGCCGGATCGCGACGATGTTCCCGGGCGTGCGCCCGAGCATCGCCTTGGCCTCGTGGCCCACCGCCAGGACCGAGTGGTCCGACTGGTGGATGGCGACGATGGACGGCTCGTTGAGCACGATGCCTTCGCCGCGCACGTACACCAGCGTGTTCGCGGTCCCGAGATCGACGGCGAGATCGTTGGAGAACAGTCCGGCGAGCAGGTTGTAAAACATCAGCACTCCATCACGGTCGAATGGCTTGTTCCTGAGCGCCTTACACTAGCACAGTCCATGCCATGGGTAATCGAAAACTCCGTGTTTCTAGGCCTTTAGGGCGGTACCGCACCGCATCCGCCCCAGGAAAACCCTCAAATTTTCAGTGGGTTCCACCCGCCTTCCGCCGGTGCTCCTGCGGCTCGCGACGCCTCAGCGAATGACCCTCCCAAGCAGCCAAGGAACCCTGGAGCGCGAACGACCGGACCGCCGCCACGCTCAGGATGGCACTGACCGTGACAACCGCCGTCAGTTTTGACGTGAGGGCGTCACGGCTCGCCGATCGCGACATTAAAGAGAGGAACCTCTGCGGCGACGCGGCGCACCGCGATGGCTCCGTCGTGAGGGGTCTTGGCGCATGCGTTATCCCGGTATAGCATTCGGGCGCTCCGAATGACACCCCACGCGCCTCTCTCGGGCCACCTGCGGTCCGCGCCGGCCTCGCGGACCCCGATGCAATTGACACCGCGCGCGCCTCTCTCGGGCCACCTGCGGTCCGCGCCGGCCTCGCGGACCCCGATGCAATGAGCGCCGACGAATTCGAGGTCTGGTTCGAGAAGGGCGTCACCGACGGCCTCCCCGTGGTACCGCCGACGCGCGAGCGGGTCGAGCGCATGCTCGCGGGCGCGCGCCGGCGCCCCGACGAGCTCGTCGGAGAGATGCCACCGAACTACGGCCGGCTCACGGTCGAGAAGGCCGCGATCAACGCCGTCATGGCCGGCTGCAGGCCGGAGTACCTGCCCGTGCTGCTGGCCGCGGCCGAGTGCGCGTGCGACCCCGCCTTCAACCTACACGGCATGTCGGCCTCCACGCACTTCTCGGCGCCGCTCATCATCGTGAACGGG
>QHSZ01000093.1 GCA_003220595.1 Candidatus Rokuibacteriota bacterium
GCCGGGCGTGTCCACGATGTTGACGTGGACGCCCCGGTACGCGATGGCCGTGTTCTTGGCCATGATCGTGATGCCCTTCTCCCGCTCGAGGTCGATCGAGTCCATGATCCGCTCGGGGACCGACTCGTTCGCCCGGAAGAGGCCGGACTGCCAGAGCATGGCGTCCACGAGGGTCGTCTTGCCGTGGTCGACGTGGGCGATGATCGCGATGTTCCGGATGTTCTCGCGCTGCTGCATCCTTTCATCGTACCACGCGGATGTAGGCGGGAATTGCGCGCCATAGTACCCTCACCGCATGGGCCCGCTTCGCTGCCCGAAATGCGGCCAGCTGCGCGTGCGACGCTGTCACCGCGAGGGACCCGTCGACCACGCGCTGAGCGTGGTCTACGTCTATCCCTTCCTCTGCCTGGTCTGCGGGCGGAGGTTCCGGGCGCTCCGATGGGGCCGGCGCTACACGACGCAGCCGACGCAGGGCCGCGAGGTCGAGCGCATCGCCGTTCGCGCGCCGCTCGTCGTCTCGGGCGCGGGCGCGCGCGTCGACGGCGAAATCACCGGCCTCTCGCTCCAGGGATGCACGGCCTGGACGCGCGTGCGACTGCGCGAGGGCGCGACGGTGCGCCTCGAGCTCCTGCTCGAGCCCGCCGAGCCGCCGGTGGTCGTCGCGGCGGCCCTGGTCCGGTCGGTGCGCTCGGACAAGGCCGGCATCGACTTCGTCGGGGTCAGTCCGGACGAGGAGCGCCGGATCCGCCGCATCCTGACGAGCCTCCACCACGTCGAGCACGACGAGGGGGTGCCCGCGGCGCCGCCGATCCAGGACGGCCGGCTCGGGGTCCTCCGGACGCCCGTTTTCTGGCTGATGACGCTCCTCCTGGTTCTGGCGACCCTCGTCCTGACGGTGTTCGTTCCCTCGTTCTCGCGATGCGTGTGGGGCGTGAGTTGTTGAGTATAATGACGCCGGCCCGCGCCTGCGGCGGGCCACCCACGGTGGCGGCGGGCTCGCGGCCCCCGTTACTAATGAGGCGCTCCGGATGATCGCACACCCGCTCGCGCTCGCCGCGCTCCTGGTGGTGGCGGCCGCGGCCCCGGGGCTTGCCCAGACGCCCCCGGCCTCGCCAGCGCCGCGGGCGGTCATCACGCTCGAGAAGGGCGGGCAGATCACGCTCGAGCTGTTTCCGGCGGACGCGCCCAAGCACGTCGCGAACTTCACGAAGCTCGTGCGGCGGGGCTTCTACGACGGCCTGCGCTTCCACCGCGTCGAGGACTGGGTGGTGCAGGCGGGCGACCCGCAGACCAAGACCCTGCCGGCGGACGACGACCGGGTGGGCAACGGCGGCCCGGGCTACACGCTCAAGGCCGAGTTCAACAAGCGGCCGCACCAGCGCGGCACGCTCGGCATGGCGCGGGGCGGCGACCCCGACTCCGCGGGCAGCCAGTTCTACATCACCCTCAAGCCGGCGCGCGGGCTCGACGGGCAGTACACGGTCTTCGGGCGCGTCGTGAAGGGCATGGAGCTCGCGGACGCGCTGAAGGTCGGCGACCGGATCACATCGATCCGGATCGTCGGCAAGTGACAGAAAGGACCTGACGTGAAGCAGACGGCGACCATCGTGCTGGACAAGGGCGGCGAGATCCGGCTGGAGTTTCACTCGGCCGATGCGCCGAAGACGGTCGAGAACTTCGTCACGCTCGCGAAGAAGGGCTTCTACGACGGGCTCAGCTTCCACCGGGTCGTCCCGGACTTCGTCGTCCAGGGCGGCTGCCCGCAGGGCACCGGCACGGGCGGCCCGGGCTACACGCTCAAGGCCGAGTTCAACAAGCAGAAGCACGTCCGTGGGACGCTGGCGATGGCGCGCAGCCAGCACCCGGACTCCGCGGGCAGCCAGTTCTACATCTGCTATGGGCCCACACCGCACCTCGACGGAAACTACACGGTCTTCGGCCGCGTCGTCTCGGGCATGGAGCACGTGGACCGGATCCGGCAGGGCGACCGGATGAAGTCGGTGACGATCCACGAGGAGTAACCGGTGGCCTGGTCGCTGCTGCTGAAAAACGGCTCGCTGGTCGACGGCACCGGCGGCCCCGCGCGCGCCGCGGACGTGGCGGTCGAGGGCGACCGCATCGTCGCCGTGGGTCCGCGGCTCCCGGGCCAGGCCGCGCGGGTGATCGACGCGCGCGGCCTCGTCGTCGCGCCGGGCTTCATCGACGCGCACTCGCATTCGGATCTCTTCTACTTCGGCTGCCCGTCCTCCGAGTCGAAGGTGCGCCAGGGCTGCACGACCGAGGTCGTCGGCATGTGCTCCTTTTCGCCGGCGCCCATCGCGCCCGGCGGCGCGGAGGCGGTGCGCGGCTGGGCGGGTGGCATCGGCGCGAGCCTCGACCTCCGCTGGGAGACCTTCGGACAATACCTCGAGGCGCTCCGCTCCATCCGGCCGTCGATCAACGTCGTTCACTTCGTGGGCCACGGCGCCCTCCGGCTCGCCGCCATCGGCCCGGAGAACCGCAAGGCGTCGCCGCAGAATCTGAAATCCATGGAGCGGCTGCTCGATGAGGCGATCGACGCCGGCGCCTACGGGTACTCGACGGGGCTCGTCTATCCACCGAGCGCCTACGCCGTCACCGAGGAGCTGATCGTGCTCGCCCGCTCGATGGCGCGGCGCGGCGGCCTCTACTTCTCGCACGTGCGCGGCGAGAGCGCGATGGTCGAGGACTCCATCCGCGAGGCGATCCGGATCGGGGAGGAGGCCGGCGTCGGCGTCCAGATCGCCCACGTGAAGGTGGGCGGGCGCGAGAACTGGGGAAAGATGGACAGCGTCCTCCGGCTCATCGACGACGCGCGGGCGCGCGGCGTCGACGTCAGCGGCGACGTCTATCCCTATCACGCGGGCAGCACCAAGATGGACAACCTGCTGCCCGCCTGGGTGCACGACGGCGGCCTGCCGAGGCTGCTCGAGCGCATCGGCGACAAGGCGACGCGCCTGCGCATCGTCGAGGAGTGCCTGGTGGACGGTGAGCGCTGGCGCACCGTCTCGCAGGGCGGCGTTGGCTTCGACGAGATCCTGATCGCGACGTGCCGCCGGCACGAGCTGGAGGGGCTCACGCTGGCGGCGCTCGCGCGGCAGTCGGGCAAGACGCCGGCCGAGGCGATGCTGGATCTGCTGCTCGAGGAGCGCGCGACGGTCGGGATGGTCTCGTTCTCGCAGGACCTCGCGAACGTCGCCAAAGTGCTGGGGCATTCTGCCATCATGATCGGCTCGGACTCGATCGGGCTCTCCGAAGGGGCGGGACCGAAGCACGGCAAGCCGCACCCGCGCATGTACGGGACCTTTCCGCGCGTGCTTGGCGAGTACGCGCGCGAGCGGAAGCTCTTCTCGCTCGAGACGGCGGTCCACAAGATGACGGGCATGCCGGCCGCGCGGCTCGGCCTCCGCGACCGCGGCGTCGTCCGCGAGGGCGCGACCGCCGACCTCGTCGTCTTCGACCCGGCGACCGTGAAGGACGAGGCGACCTTCCCCGAGCCGCACCGGTACCCCAGCGGCATCCCGTACGTCGTGGTCAACGGCGCCCTCGCCGTGGACGGCGGACGCTTCCACGCGGCGGGCGGCGGCCGCGTGCTCGCGCGCGCATGAGCGCGGGGCTCCCCCACCCCCTCGTCTGGCTCGCGGCCGCCGCGCCGCTCATGGCCGGCCTCGAGCTCGGCCGGCGGATCCTCGGGAACAACGACGACGCCAGGTTCGCGGTGCTCGCCCAGGACGTCCTCGCACACGGCCTGCGCATGTTCCCCGAGCTGAACGGCGCCCCGTACTACAACAAGCCCGCGCTGCTCGCCTGGCTGATCGCGCTCGTGTCGTGGCCCGCCGGCTCCGTGAGCCAGCTCACCGCCGCGCTGCCATCGGCCGCCGCCGCCGTCGCCCTGGCGTTCGTCGTGTGGGCGCTCGGCCGCGACATGTTCGGCGCCGACGCCGGGTGGTACGCGGCGCTCGTCGCCGTCGCCACGCAGGGCTTCTTCCTCCAGGCGCGCCTGCCGCTGCCGGACATGCTGATGACGTTGTTCATCACGCTCGCGCTCTGGCAGCTCTGGCGGATGACCCGGGACGGCGCCCGCGGGCACCACTGGCTCGGGTTCTACGGAGCCACCGCGCTCGCCTTCTGGTCGAAGGGCGGGGCGGGCTTCCTGCCGCTGGCGGTGGCCCTCGGGTGGGCCGTCGTCAACGCTCGCGACGCGGGCTGGCGTCGGCTCGGGCTCCTGCGCGGGCTCGCCCTCCTGGTCCTGCTCATCGCACCGTGGTGGCTCTTCGGCCTCGGGACCGACCGCGTCGCCATCCACGGCGCCGTCGTCGACAACCAGCTCCTCTGGTATCTGCCGTTCACGCTCACGCTGAACTCGGTGACGGCGCCGCTGCGGAACGTCTTCGGCATCCTGTTCCCTTGGGTGCTCGTCGTCCCGCTGGTGCTCGTGCAGGCGGTGCGTTGCGCCCGCGGCGAGGACGCCGACCGGCGCGACGTGCGGGCGCTGCTCGTGTGGGCCGCGGTGACGTTCGTCCTGATCGGCGCGTCGCGTGAGCAGCGGTTCCGCTACTACCTGCCGCTCGTGCCGCCGGCCGCGCTCCTGACCGGCTGGTGGCTGGCGCGCGCCCTGCCCGAGTGCGGGGACGTGCTGCGCGTGCCCTGGCGCCTGTACGGCGGGCTCGCGCTGGTCCTCGCCGCGGTGACGTCGGCGGCGCTCGGCGGGGGCCGGCGGGGCTCCCAGGACCTGTTGGCATCGCTGCCGGCGTCGCTTGGCGAGGTGCTGGTGCTCGCCGGCGGGCTGGGCGCGATGCTCCTCGCACTCGGCTGGGGGATGCGGCGCGCCCGGATGGGCCGCGCCTTCGCCGTCGCCTGGCTCGGCAGCGCCGTCTTCGTCGCCGGCGCGTACCACTGGGAGGTCGACCGGTTCAACGCGGCGAACGACTTCCCGCGCGTCTCCGAGCGCATGCGGCCCGCGCTCCAGGGGGCGTCGGTCGTCGCGACGTGGGGCGTGCCCGAGCTGCCGCTGTCGTTCTACTTCCACCGGCGCGTCGTCCGCGTCGAGACCGTCGACGACCTCGAACGCGTCATGTCCAGCGGCGCGCCCGCGGTCGCGATCATGACCGACGGCGTGCTCGCCGGCAACCGGGACCGGGGGCGCCTCGAGGTCCTCGTGCAGGAGCGGTTCACGCTCCAGTCCATCTCGCTCGTCCGGAGAGAGCTCGCAAATCGTCTGTGACGCCGCCCGCGCCGGGCGGACGAAGGAAGGAGGCTCCCATGCCCTCGGGCCAGCTGTTCATCGGTGGCGCCTGGCGCCCACCGGTCTCCGGTGAGACCTACAAGACGATCAACCCCGCGAACGAGGAGCCGAGCGCCGAGGTCGCCAGGGGCGACGAGCGCGACGTCGACCTCGCCGTCGCCGCCGCGCGCAAGGCGTTCGACAGCGGCCCCTGGCCGCGCATGACCGCCGCCGAGCGCGGCCGCCTCGTCTGGAAGCTCGGCGATCTCATCCAGCAGAACCTCGACGAGATGGCGCGGCTCGAGAGCCTCAACACCGGGAAGACGATGTTCGACTCGGGCAAGGTGGAGATCCCGTTTGCCGCCGAGGTGTTCCGCTACTACGCGGGCTGGGCGACGAAGCTCCACGGCGAGACGCTCCAGCTCCGAGAGAACGCCTTCACCTTCACGCTCCGCCAGCCGGTCGGCGTCGTCGGCGCCATCGTGCCGTGGAACTTCCCGTTCCTGCTCGCGTCGTGGAAGATCGCGCCCGCGCTCGCGGCGGGGAACACCGTGGTGCTGAAGCCCGCGTCGCTCACGCCGCTCACGGCGCTCCGGTTCGCCGAGCTCTGCCAGGAGGCCGGGCTCCCCGAGGGCGTGTTCAACGTGGTCACGGGCCCGGGCGCCAAGGCCGGGATGGCGCTCGTGCGCGATCCGCGCGTGGACAAGATCGCGTTCACGGGCTCCACGGAGGTCGGCAAGCAGATCATGCGCGAGGCCGCGGGAACGCTCAAGCGCCTGTCGCTCGAGCTTGGCGGCAAGTCGCCGAACATCGTCTTCGCGGACGCGGACATGGACGCGGCGGTCAAGGGCGCGCTGACCGGCATCTTCTACAACAAGGGCGAGGTGTGCGCCGCGGGCTCGCGACTCTTCGTCGAGGAGAAGATCCACGACGCGCTGCTGGCGCAGCTCACCGACAAGGTGAAAGCCCTCAAGGTGGGCGACCCGATGGACAAGGCCACGCGGATGGGTCCCGTCGTCTCCAAGCAACAGATGGATACGGTGCTCGCCTACATCGAGGCGGGCAAGCAGGAGGGCGCGCGTCTCGTCGCGGGCGGCGGTCGCGCCAGCGTCGGCGGAGGACGCGGCTACTACGTCGAGCCGACGATCTTCGACGGCGTGACGAACCGGATGAAGATCGCCCGCGAGGAGATCTTCGGCCCCGTGCTCTCGGTGATCCCGTTCAAGTCCGTCGAGGACGGCCTGGCCCAGGGCAACGACACCACGTACGGCCTGGCGGCCGCGGTGTGGACGCGCGACGTCGCGAAGGCCCTCCGGGCCGCTCGCGCGATCCGCGCCGGCACCGTGTGGGTGAACGCCTACAATCTGTTCGACGCCGCGCTGCCGTTCGGCGGCTTCAAGGAGTCCGGGTTCGGCCGGGAGATGGGCTCGGTCGGGCTCGACCACTACACGGAGGTCAAGACGGTCTGGGTGGACCTCTCCTGAGGCGCCCGTCCGCTCAGGGGCTCGCCTCCCGGTCGGCGAGGACGGTGCAGCGAGAGTGGAGCCGGAGCGCGGAGGCGGGCACCGCGGGGTCCATCGGGCTCTCGAGGAGCCTCTCGAGGGGTGCCCGCTTGGCGGGCCCGCTCACGAGCACGATCACCTCACGCGATTTCAGGATGGTCTCGATGCCGAGCGTCACCGCGCGGTCGCAGACGGCACCCTGGATCACCTCGTCCGTCAAGATGTAGCCGACGGTCTCGGGCAGGAGCCGGACGGGGCGCGTGACCGAGTCGAAGGCGCTTCCCGGCTCGTTCGACGCCAGGTGCGCGTTCGGCCCGAGCCCCAGCATCACGAGGTCGAGCCCGCCCGCCCGCGCGATCGTCTCCTCGTACTCGGCGCACATCGCCTCGAGGTCGGGCGCGTCCACCCGGAACGGGTGACAGCGCTCGGGCGGGACGGCGGCCCACGCGAGGAACTCGCTGCGGACCTGGCGCCAGAAATAACCGTCCGACGGGGCGGGCGGGCAGAGCTCGTCGACCGAGAAGACGCGCAACGCGCCATAGTCCACGGGTGCCTGCGCTTGCCAATCGCGCAAGAGGCCGTACATGCGCCGGGGCGTGCGCCCCGCCGGGACCGCCAGCGCGAGGTCGGGGTGCCCTGCCACCCGCTCGCGGAAGAGGCGGGCGGCCTCCTCCGCGAGCTCGGCGGCGTCGCGATAGACGACCAGCTTCACGTGCTGACGACTTTGTCCGCGGCGGCGACCTTCTCGGCGAAGACCTTCGGGTTGATGAACTGGGCGCCGCGGCGTTTCAGGTCGCCCTCCGTGACCCCACGGGCCACGGCGCAGCGCCCTCAGACGTAGATCGGCACGCGGTGCTCGACGACCTTGTCGAGCATCTCGCGCAGGGTCGGCATGCCGACCGGTAGGATGGCCGCGGCGACGTCCTCCTTCATGACGTACCCGGCCTCGCCCGCCAGGAAGATCTCCGGCTGGTGCCCGGCCTCGAGGGCCCCGAGGGCGAAATTGAACGGAAAGCCGGCGCGCGTCGGGTCGTCGCTGCCTGCAGTGCCCACGTACAGGATCTTGGCCATAGCGTCCTCCTCGGCGATGGAGTTCTCGCGAGAGCATAGCCCATGTATGCTGGGCGCCGGAGGAACCAGGAGGGCTGACGCCGATGACTCGCCTGAGGGGCCGACGACTCTCGATCTTGGCGCTCGGGGCGCTCGTGCTCGCCGCGACCGGCGCGCGCGCGCAGCACGCGGGCCACGGGGCGGCGGCGCCCGGCGCCGACGCGCCCCCGCGGGCAGGGCGCACGTACACGATGGAAGAGCTGCACGCGGCCGGCGGCGTGCCGCGCGGCTGGAAGTTCACCCTCCCCGCGGGTGATCCGGCGAAGGGCCGGGAGCTCTTCCGCGAGCTTGAGTGCGGGACGTGCCACGCCCTCGAGGGCCTGAGCGCCCCGCCGTCGGCCGGAGACGCCGCGCACGCGGGTCCGGAGCTCACGGGCATGGGGAGCCATCACCCCGCGGAGTACTTCGCCGAGTCCATCCTGGCGCCGAACGCGGTCATCCTGGCCGGGCCGGGGTTCACCGGGCCCGACGGGCGCTCGATCATGCCGAGCTACGGGGACAGCCTCAGCGTCACGCAGCTGATCGACCTGGTCGCGTTCCTCACGAGCCTCACCGGCGACGAAGGCCACGTGCACGGAGCCGCGGCGCTGGAGCAGACCACCGGCGACTATCGGATCCGGCTCGTCTACGCGGGCGGCGGCCACGCGGGGCACGGCGCGCCGAGCCGCGCCGCCGGCGGCCACCTGCAGGTGTTCGTCGCCGACCGCCAGAGCGGGGAGCCCGTGCCCTACCTCCCGGTCAGCGCGACGCTGCGCGGCGGGGGCATGAAGCCGCGCGTGCTCAAACTCCTGCCGATGGTCGACGCGCAGGGGTTCCACTACGGCGTCGACGTGCGCATCCCCGACGCGACGGACAAGGTCGTCGTCAGCATCGGCCGGACGACGATGCGGGTGATGCCGCCCGCCGCCCGGCGCTTCACGAAGCCGGTGACCGTCGAATTCGAGTGGGAGGGCCCTTAACCGGCCGCCGCTTTCGCCGCGGCCAGCGTCGCGTCGTAGTCCGGTTCGGCGGCGATCTCCTTCACGTACTCGACGTGCCGGAGCGTGCCGTCCTTGCCGACGACGAAGACCGCGCGCGCGACGAGGCCGGCGATGGGACCGTCCTTGATCTCGACGCCGTAGGCCGGCCCGAACGCGCGCTCGCGAAAGTCGGAGAGGGTCTTGACGCTCGTGACGCCCGCCGCGCCGCACCAGCGCTTCTGCGCGAACGGCAGGTCGCGGCTGATCGTCCAGACCTCCACGCCCGAGCCGAGCTTGGCCGCCTGGTTGAAGCGACGGCACCGAGCTCAGGACGATCACCTTGCCCTTCGCCTCGCTCAGCCGGACGGGCTTGAGCGCTGTATCCACGGCGGTGAAGTCGGGGGCGCTCTGGCCGGGCCGGAGCTCGGACCCGCCGAGCGTCAGGGGACTGCCGCGGAGCGTGACGGCGCCTTTGCGCTCGGGAGCCATGACAGCATCCTCCTCGCGCGCTGAGATGCGACGAAGCGTAGCGGGATTCCGTCGCAAAGTGAATGGGCCCGCCGGCTCCGCGCCGCGCGTGTTGACAAGGTCCCGCGCGGCCGGTAGCGTCGGCCGCGCGTGACGTCGTCGGTGCCGGAGCTGTCCATCGTCCTGCCCGTCTTCAACGAGGCCAAGAGCCTGCCCATCCTCTGGGGCGAGCTCGTGCCGGTTCTCGAGGCGCTCTCACTCGCGGCCGAGGTGATCGTGGTCGACGACGGCTCGACCGACGGCAGCGCCGACGTCGCGCGCCGCCTGCGGGCCGCCGACCCCCGCGTGCGCCTGATCCGGCTGGCGCGGAACGCCGGCCTCTCCGCGGCGTTCGCCGCCGGCCTCCGCGCCGCGCGCGGGCGCCTCGTGGTCACGCTGGACGCCGACCTCCAGTCCGACCCCGCGGACATCCCGGCGCTGCTCGCCGAGCTCGACCGCTGGGACGCGGCGTGCGGCTGGCGCCGCGCGCGGCGCGACCCGTGGCTCAAGCGCGTCTCGTCGCGGATCGCCAACGCCGTGCGCGCCGCGATCCTCGGGGACCGCTTCCACGACAGCGCGTGCTCGCTGCGCGCCATGCACCGGCGGTGCGTGGAGGCCCTCGACCCGTTCGACGGCTTTCACCGGTTCATCCCGGTGCTGCTCCGCCAGACCGGCCACCGCGTGATCGAGGTCCCGGTGAACCACCGGCCGCGCCGCTTCGGCCGGTCCCACTACGGCGTGCGGAACCGCGCCTGGCGGGGGTTGCTCGACCTGCTCGGCGTGCGCTGGATGCAATCGCGGCGTCTGCGGTACGAGGTCATGGACGACCCGCCGTGACGGGTTCGGTGCGGTACACTCACACTCCATGATAGCGGGGTCCGCGAGGCCGGCGTGCACCGTGGGTGGCCTGAGCCAGGCGCGCGTCGCTCATTCGATGGTGCGCGCGCTCGGCGCTCTAGTGCTGGCGGCCTGCCTCGCCGCCCCAGCCGAGGCCGCGCCCGGCGCGGTCATCCTGTCCACCACGACCTCCACGCGGGACTCGGGGCTGCTCGACGTGCTGGTGCCGATGTTCGAGCGGGCGACCGGCCACACGGTCAAGACGATCGCCGTCGGCACGGGCCAGGCGCTGGCTCTCGCCGCGCGGGGCGAGGCCGACGTGACGCTCGCCCACGCGCCCGACGTCGAGCGCCGGTACGTCGCCGAGGGCAAGCTCCTGAACCGGCGGCTCGTCATGTACAACGACTTCGTCGTCGTGGGGCCCGAGGCGGATCCCGCGAAGCTCCGCGGCGAGCCGAGCGCGGTCGCGGCGCTCCGCCGGATCGCCGCCGCGCGCGCGCGGTTCGTGTCGCGCGGCGACAAGTCCGGCACCCACGCGCTCGAGCAGAGGCTCTGGCGGCTCGCGGGCGTCGTCCCCGCGGGGCCCTGGTACATCGAGTCCGGGCAGGGCATGGGCGCGACGCTCGCGCTCGCCGACGACCGCCGCGCCTACACGCTCGCCGACCGCGCGACGTACCTGGCGTTCGGCCGGCGCGTCGCCCTCAAGGTGCTGGTCGAGGGGGACCGGACGCTCCTGAACGTCTACTCGGTGCTGGAGGTCGATAGAGCAAACGGCTCGCGCGTCAACGCCGCCGGCGGGAGGGCCTTCGCGGACTTCCTCCTCGCGCCCGAGACCCAGCAGGTCATCCGCGGCTTCGGCGTCGAGAGGTTCGGCCGGCCGCTGTTCGTCCCGATCGCCGGCCGGCCCGACGCCGACTTCGAGTAGATGGATCTCCTCCTCGGGGGCGTCCGCCAGGCGGTCGCGCTCCTCCTCGCGGGCGACGGCGAGACGTGGGCGATCCTCTGGCTCTCGCTCGTGGTGTCGGGGAGCGCCACGCTCATCTCACTCGCCATGGGGATTCCCGCGGGCACGGCGCTGGCGCTCGTCCGTTTCCCCGGCCGCGGCCTCGTCGTGAGCGCGGTGAACGCG
The DNA here is from genome assembly GCA_003220595.1 of Candidatus Rokuibacteriota bacterium. GTDB lineage: Bacteria > Methylomirabilota > Methylomirabilia > Rokubacteriales > CSP1-6 > AR19. The sequence continues at coordinate 11,287 of QHSZ01000093.1, forward strand.
GGCATGGGACTGCCGCCCGTCGTCGTCGGCCTCCTCGTCACGCTCGTGCTGTGGCGGAGCGGGCCGCTCGGCGGCCTCGAGCTCCTCTACACGCCCGCCGCGATCATCCTCGCGCAGGTGGTGATCGCGGCGCCCATCGTCGCCGGCATGACCCTCGCCGCCGTCCAGCAGATCCCGCGCGAGTTTCGCCTCCAGCTCCTCGCCCTCGGCGCCTCGCGCGTCCAGATGGTCTGGGTCGTGCTCCGCGAGGCGCGGCTGCCGATGCTCGCGGCGGTCATGGCGGGCTTCGGCGGCGTGATCTCGGAGATCGGCGCCTCGCTGATGGTGGGCGGCAACATCAAGGGCCAGACGCGCACGCTCACGACCGCGATGGTGCTCGAGACCGGCAAGGGGAACTTCGACGTGGCGATCGCGCTGTCGATCCTCCTGCTCGTCCTCGTCTTCCTCGTGAACTGGGCGCTGACGGGAATCCAGCAGCGCGGCACCGGGCCATGAGGCTCCTCACTCTGGCCCTGACCGTGGCGCTCGCCGCGCCGGTGCGGGTGGAGGCGCAAGAGCTGACGCTCTCCGTCGCGATCAGCATGAAGGAGGCGGTCGAGGCGCTGGGCCGTCGGTTCGCCCAGGCCCGGCCCGGCGTCACCCCGCGCTACAACTTCGGCTCGTCCGGCGAGCTGCAGAAGCAGATCGAGGCGGGCGCGCCGGTCGATCTGTTCGTCTCCGCCGCCCAGCGCCAGATGGAGGAGCTGGGGCAGAAGGGGCTCATTCTCGCGGGGACGCGCCGCGTGTTCGCGCGCAACGTGCTGACCGTCGTCAAGCCGGGCGACTCCACGCTCGACATCGCCAAGCCCGCGGACCTGCTCGATCCGCGGGTGGCCCGGATCGTGATCGGCAATCCGCGGACCGTGCCCGTCGGCCAGTACGCGGAAGAGAGCCTGCGGGCCCTCGGCCTGTGGGACCGCGTGCAGCCGAAGCTCGTCTTCGCCGAGAACGTCCGCCAGGCGCTCGACTACGTCGCGCGCGGCGAGGCGGACGCCGGCTTCGTCTACACGACGGACGCCGCCACGCGCGCCCGCAACGTGAAGGAGGCGTTCCGCCCGCCCGAGGACACCTACCATCCCGTCGTGTACCCCGTGGCCGTGGTGAGGGACTCGACGCACCCGGCGCTCGCGCAGGCGTTCATCCAGCTGCTCCTCGACCGGGAGGGGCAGGCCGTGCTCGCCCGGCTCGGCTTCCAGCCGCCGCGAGCGAGCGACGCGCGCCTTGGCTCGGGCCACCCACGATTCGCGCCGGCCTCGCGGACCTCGCGAGAATGACCCCGGAGGCGCTCGACGCCCTCGTCCTCTCGGTGCGCGTCGCGGTCGTCGCGACCCTGCTGAACGCGACGCTCGGCATCCCGCTCGCGTACCTCCTCGCCCGCCGCGCCTTCCGGGGGCGAGCGATCGTGGACCTCGCGGTGACGCTGCCGCTCGTCCTGCCGCCGACGGTGACGGGCTACTACCTGATCGTCCTGTTGGGACGCCGGGGCTGGCTCGGGCAGCCGCTCTACGCGGCGACGGGCTGGAGCGTCGCGTTCACCTGGTACGCGGCGGTGATCGCAGCGACCGTGATGGCCCTGCCGCTGCTCGTCCGGACGGCGCGGGCCGCCATCGAGTCGGTGGACCGTGAGCTCGAGAAGGCCGCGTACACGCTCGGCCGCTCGGAGTGGCGCACCGCGCTCGAGGTGACGCTGCCGCTCGCGCGGAACGGCATCGTCGCAGGCCTCGTCCTCGCCTTCGCGCGGGCGCTCGGCGAGTTCGGTGCGACGCTGATGCTGGCGGGGAACATCCCCGGGAAGACGACGACGGTGCCGCTGGCCATCTACACCGCGGTGCAGACGGGCGAGATGGGCGAGGCGCTGGTCCTGGTGCTGGCGCTCACCGCGCTCTCGTGCGCGGTGCTTGTCCTCGCCGGGCGCCTCGGCGCGAGGGCCGCGTGAGCCGCCTCAGCGTCGCGCTCAGGAAGAAGCTCGCGGGCTTCACGCTCGACGTCGCGTGGACCGCCGGCGACGGCGTCGCCGTGCTCTTCGGGCCGTCGGGCGCCGGCAAGACGCTGACCCTCCAGTGCCTCGCGGGGCTGCTCCGGCCCGACGCCGGCCGCATCGTCGTGGACGACCGGGTCTTCTTCGACGGCGCCACGGGCGTGGACCTGCCGCCTCAGGCCCGGCGCATCGGGTACGTCTTCCAGGGCTATGCGCTCTTCACGCACCTCACCGTCGCCGCCAACGTGGCCTTCGGCCTGCGTAGCCGGCCGCGCGCGGAGCGCCTGCGCCGGAGCGCCGAGGTCATCGAGCGCCTCGGCCTCGGAGGTCTCGAGGCGCGCTACCCGTCGGAGCTCTCGGGCGGGCAGCGGCAGCGCGTCGCGCTCGGGCGGGCGCTGGCGATCGATCCGGCGCTGCTCCTGCTGGACGAGCCGCTCTCGGCGCTGGACGCCCCGCTGCGGCGCGCGCTGCGCGACGAGCTGCGCGAGATCCTGGCGGCGTGGGGCACCGCCGCGGTCGTCGTGACGCACGACTTCACCGAGGCGTACCGGCTCGCCGACCGCATCGTCGTCTACGATGGCGGGCGGGTGATCCAGACGGCGCCGCGTGCGGAGCTCCTCTGGCAGCCCGCCTCGGAGGCGGTGGCGGGGATCATGGGGCTCCGGAACGTGCTCCACGGCGCCGTGGTGAAGGCGACGCCCGAGCGCATCCAGCTCAGGTGGCGCGGCCAGACGCTCGAGGCGGTGAACTCGCCCACGCGCTCGTACCTGCCACCGCCCGACAGCCCCCTGGCGTTCTTCATCCGCCCCGAGTACGTGCGGCTCATCCGGAAGGACCGGGGCGCGCCCGATCCCGCGCACCACATGAACCTCATGTCCGGCCGCATCGTGGGCGAGGCCGACTTCGGCACGGTGTGGTCGCTCCGCCTGCGCCTCGACGCGCCCGGCGCGCCGGCGCAGGGCGACTTCGACCTCGAGGTCGAGGTGCCGCACCTCGTCTACGAGATCCTCGAGATCGAGCGCGACCGCCACTGGCAGTTCTCGATCCACCGAGGCTCGATCCACGTGCTGCCCGCCTGATGGCGCCGACCGTCCTCGAGCTCGCGGGGGTCCGGGTGAGCTACGCGGCGACCGACGCGCTCGACGTGCCGGCCCTCGAGGTGCGAGAGGGCGAGGTCCTCGCGATCATCGGGCCGAACGGGAGCGGCAAGTCCACGCTCCTGCGCGTGCTGGGTCTGCTCGAGCGGCCGACGCGCGGCACCGTGAGCTTCCGCGGCCGCGTCGTGGACGCGGCGGGGGCGCTCGCCGCGCGACGGCGGATGGCGGTCGTCTTCCAGCAGCCCCTCCTTGCCGACATGACCGTGGCGGGGAACGCGACGCTCGGGCTCTCGTTCCGCGGCGTGACGGCTGACGAGTGCGAGTCGCGCCTGGGCCGCTGGCTCGAGCGGCTCAACATCGCCCCGCTCCGCGACCAGCGCGCCCGCACGCTCTCGGGCGGCGAGGCGCAGCGCGTCGCCCTGGCGCGCGCGCTCGTGCTCGAGCCCGACGTGCTCCTCCTCGACGAGCCCTTCTCGGGGCTCGACGAGCCGTCGCGCGCCGCGCTCCTCCCCGACCTCGCCGCGATCCTGCGCGCCGACCGGGTGACGACCGTCCTCGTGTCCCACGACCGCGGCGAGGCGCTGGCCCTCGCCGACCGGGTCGCCGTCCTCATGGGCGGCCGGATCCGGCAGCTCGACGAGACGGCGCGCGTCTTCCACGCGCCGGTGTCGGAGGAGGTCGCGCGCTTCGTGGGCGTGGAGACCCTCGTGACCGGCCGGGTCCTCTCGCGCGAGGCCGGCCTGACGGTCGTGGACGTGGCGGGCCGGAAGCTCGAGATCGCGGCGGCCGCGCGCCCGGGCGAGGAGGTGCGGCTCGGGATCCGCCCGGAGGACGTGACGCTGATGCTCCCGACGGAGACGATCCCGCTGTCGAGCGCGCGCAACCAGCTCGGCGGGACGATCGCGCGCGTCGTCCCCTCGACGCCGGGCACACGGGTGGTCGTGGACGTCGGCTTCCCGCTCGTCGCGACGGTCACCGCCCGCTCCGTCGCCGACCTCGGCCTGGCCGAGGGCGTCACGATCACCGCGGTATTCAAGGCGAGCGCGGCGCACCTCGTGGGCCCCCGCTCCTTGGTCGCGGGGTCCGCGAGGCCGCCGTGAGCCGTGGGTGGCCTGAGCCAGGCGCGCGTCGGTCATTGGTACCGGGGTCCGCGAGGCCGGCGTGCACCGTGGGTGGCCTGAGCCAGGCGCGCGTCGGTCATTGCTTGACACTTGAAGGCTCCCGGCGCTATAACGGGCCGGAATCACCCGCGGGACGCGAACCCTCCACCTAAAGGAGGCCTCGCAATGGAACAGGAGCCCCTCATCGAACGACTGATGGCCGAGAACGAGGAGTTCCGGCGCCTCCGGACCGACCACGGGGCCTACGACCAGGAACTCGAG
>QHSZ01000279.1 GCA_003220595.1 Candidatus Rokuibacteriota bacterium
AGCCGCGCCTTCTCCGCGAAGACGAACACCTCGCCGAGCGCTTCCAGCACGGCCACCAGCAGGAAGTTACCGGCGAGCTTCACGAGGCTCGCGCGCGGCGGGTCGTCTCCGACGCGCGCGATCCCACGGCTGAGCGCCTGGAGCGCCGGCAGACAGGCCTCGAGCGCCGGCGCGGGCCCCGCGGCGATCACGAACAGCTTGGCTTGCTGCGCCGTCTCCGGCCGGCCGAACACGGGCGCGGCGACGTAGTGACTGCCGTGAGCGCCGTGCATCTCGGCGAGCTGCCGCGACGTGTCCGGGTCCACGGTGCTCATGCCGACGTGCACGGCGCCGGGCCGCATCCCGGTCAGCAGGCCTCGAGGGCCGCTGACCACCGCGTCGACGGCGTGCTCGTCCGAGACCATGCTGATGACGACACGCGCCCGCGCCGCCGCCTCGGCCGGGGAGCCTGCGAGCGCCGCGCCCGCGGCCACCAGGGCGTCAGCCCGGCTCGTCGTGCGGTTGTAAACCGTCAGCGGAAACCCCGCGGCGAGCAGGCACCGCGCGATCGGGAACCCCATCGCTCCCAGCCCGATCACGGCCACCGGATCGCGGGCGTTCATCGCTCAGACCTCGCGCAGCTTGGCGACGTAGCGGTGCCGCACCTCGTCCATCACGACGGCGAAGATCAGGAGCACGCCGAGCACGACCATCTGCAGATAGGACTGAATACGCACGAGGTTCATGCCGTTCTCGAACCACTCGATGAACACGGCGGCCAGGACCACGCTGCCGACCCGGCCCGTGCCGCCGCGCAGGCTCACGCCACCGATGACGCAGGCGGCGATCGACCGCAACGGCATCGCGGCGCCGATGTTGGCCTCGCCGGTTTCGAGGCGGGCCGTGAGCATCACGCCACCGAGCGAGGCCAGGAACCCGCACAGCACGTAGGCCATGAAGAGGTACGACCGGGTCGAGATCCCGCTGAGCGCCGACGCCTTGATGTTCCCGCCGATCGCGTAGAAATAGCGGCCCATGCGGGTCCAGTTGAGCAGCACGTACATCCCGAAGATGACCACCACCGTGACGTAGACGGGTGCCGGGATGCCGAGCAGCCTGCCGAAGCCGAGCGTGGCGCCAAACTGTGTCGGCATGCCGTACACCGGCACGCCACCCGTCATGAACAGCGCCAGACCGAAGCCGATCGACGCCATGGCCAGCGTCATCATGAACGGGGACACGTTGAGGACGGCGACGCCGAGCCCGTTGGCGATGCCCATGCTCGTTCCGGCACCGAGCCCTGCCATGATGCCGAGGGTGATGGCGAGGCCGACCGCGTTCGGGGAGCCGGCCACGACGGACGCCATCGCCTTCGCCGACACGACGCTCGTCATGGCGAGGATGACGCCGACGGAGAGGTCGAAGCCGCCGGTCAACAGCGCGAGCATCTGGGCCATGGACACGACGGTGAGATAGGTCGCCTGGCGTGAGACGTTGAACACGTTCTGCCCTGACAGAAAGCGCGGCTCGGCCACGCCGAACCCGATCACCAGGATCACCAGGAGCAGCGGCAGCACGCCGAAGTGCACGAAGGAGAGGCGCGCGAATCGACGGACACCGACCTCAGCCACCGGCCACCGCCGTCCGGGCTTCGAAGAAATGCGACAGCACCGCCTGCTCTGTGATCTCGGCGCCCTTGAGCTCGGCGCGCACCCGACCCAGGTACATCACGTAGGTGCGATGCGTGAGATGCAGGATCTCCGGGAGATCGGACGAGATCAGCAGGATGCCCGCGCCTTCCCGCTCGACCAGCTCCTTCATGAAGTTGTACACCTCGGTCTTGGCGCCGACGTCGATGCCCATCGTCGGCTCATCCATGACGAAGAGCACCGGATTCCGCGTGAGCCCCTTCGCGAGGACGACCTTCTGCTGGTTACCGCCCGAGAAGAAGGAGACGCCCTGCTCGATGCGAGGCGGCGTGATCCGCAGCCGTTCCGCGAGCCGCGCGCAGATCCCGCGCTCGCTCCGGCGTCGAAGCAGGAAGCGTCCGCTGAACTGCGACAGCGGCAGCGTCGGGAGTGCGATGTTCTCTCGGACGTTCCGCTCGACCACGAGGCCCTCCGTGCGACGATCCGGCGGCACGTAGACCAGACCGGCGTCGAGCATTCGGCGAGGCGTCGGCCTCGGGACCGGCGTGCCGCGGAAGCGGATTCGCCCCGCGGACACGGGTTCGACGCCGAAGCACGCCCTGCCCACTTCCGACTTGCCCGAACCGACGAGTCCGGCGAGACCGACGATCTCGCCGGCGCAGACCGTGAGCGACACGTCGCGGACCAGCGTACCCGCGGTCAGTCCCTCGACCGCGAGCAACTCCTCGCCCGGGTGGTGGTCGATGGTCGGGAAGAACGCCTCGATCGTGCGGCCGGTCATCAGCTCCACGAGCTTCTCGTCGCTGGCGTCGGTCATCTGCAGGGTCGCGACGCGGCGGCCGTCGCGCAGCACGGTGATCCGATCACCGATCCGATGAATCTCGTTCATCCGATGCGTGATGTAGATGATCCCGGCGCCCTGACGCTTGCAGTCGCGGATCAGCTGGAAGAGGCGATCGGTCTCCCGCTCGGTCAGCGCCGCGGTGGGTTCGTCGAGGATCAGGATGGACAGGTTCGAGCGGAGCGCCTTGGCGATCTCGACCATCTGCTGCTCGGCCCGGGACAGGCGGTTGACCCGGGCGCGCGGACTGAGGGCGAAGCCCAACCGTGCGAGCGTTTCCTCGGCGCGGAGATGGAGCGCCGGTTTGTTGAGGAAGGGGCCCGTGGTCAGCTCGGCGCCGAGGAACAGGTTCTCCTCGACGGTCATATCGGGCACGAGGCTGAACTCCTGGAAGACCGCGCTGATGCCTTGCTGACGGGCGTCGTACACGGACCGGAAGTGCGTGGGCGCGCCCCTGAGCCGCACCTCGCCCTCGTCGGGCTTCAGCGCGCCCGCGATGATGTTGATGAGGGTCGATTTGCCGGCGCCATTTTCGCCGAAGAGCACGTGGACTTCTCCGGGGAGCAAGTCGAAATCGACGTGATCGAGCGCCTGCACGCCGGGAAACCACTTGCTCAGTGCGCGCAGGCGGAGCAGGGGTGGGGCTCCGGAGCCGCGCTCCGAAGCCCCACCGACCCGGGCGTCGATCAACGCCAACGGCGGTCCTTAGTCGACGCTGAAGGTCGGCTTGAAGTCCGCCGGCGCGAGTGACGACTCGTAGTGGAAGGCGTTGATGTTGGATTTGTCAATGATGTAGATCGCGGGTCCCGTGTGCTTGGTGAAGGGCTTCTTTTCCAGGGCCCGCACGGCCTGGTCGATCGCGACCCGGCCCTGGATCACGGCCGAGTCCGTCGGAGCCGCCAGCACCGCGCCGCGCTTGATGTCCTGATAGACACCGGGAGTGAAGTAGTAGGCGAGGACCTTGACCTTGTCGGCCTTGCCGGCGTCACGCAGCGCCTGGACGGCGGCCTCGGTGGTGGGCGACGTGCCGACGATGTAGTCGATGTCGGGATACGCCTGAAGCGCGTCCTCCACGAGCTTGAGCTGCACCTCCTTGCCCGTGTCGCCGTACTTCGTCGTGACGATCTCGATCGCGCCCTTCGACGCCGCGTCCGCGAAGCCCTTGTTCCCGGCCACCACCCAGCCCGCCCCGGGGGGCCCCGGGAACCACGCGACCTTGACGGTCTTCGAGCCCTTCGGGTGCATCTTCACCAGGTACTCGCCCGCCTGGTAACCCATTTCACCGAAGGACACCAGGGATTTCGCGGTGAGCTTCGGCGAGGTGATGCCGTTGATGACGTCGATCACCGGGATGCCCTTGGCGCTGATTTCCTCGACGAGCTTGTTCAGGCCCGTCTCCGAGATGGCGCCGATGATCACGGCATTGGCGCCCTGCGCGACGCAGTCCTCGATCTGACTGATCTGCTTCGCGAGGTTGGTGTAGCCGCCTGCCTCGACGAGCTGCATCTTGACCCCGAGCCGGCGCGACTCGGCGACCACGCCGTAGTCGACCGCCGTCCAGTAGGCATCCTTCATGTGGGGGAAGGACACGCACAGGTTCCACTTCTTGGCCGCGTGCTCGAGCGGCGTGTACTGGTTCTTGACCTTCTTGCCCTCCATGTTGAAGGGAGGATCCCGATCCTCGACGGCGAACGGCCACCACTTCTTTTCCTGGGCCGCGGCCAAACCGACAGACCCGAACGCGACCGCAACCAGGACCACCCACGCGGCGAGTGTGCCGTGACGTCTCATGCGCACCTCCATGTCAGTCGACGTGCGTCATCGTGTGCACTCCATGCGGAATACGGGGCCGCTCACGACGATTT
>QHSZ01000269.1 GCA_003220595.1 Candidatus Rokuibacteriota bacterium
CCTCCGCGTCGGAGGCCGAGACGACGAAGGTGTCCTGCACCTGGCCGAGCACCCGGCCGAAGAGGGGGCGCGCCTCGCCCGGCGCCTCGCCGAAGAGCGCCGGCTGCTCCGCCACGGCCGCGAGCCCGGCGCCGCGGAGCTCGGGCAGCCCCCCGGTCCCGACGTCGAGCCCCGGGACCACCGCCGGGCGCTTGAGCGCCCGCTGCGCGGCGGACGCGACCATCTCGTAGACCAGCCGCGGGTAGCGGAAGCGCACCCACGCCTTCGTCGGGTGGACGTTCACGTCCACGTCCGCCTCCGGCAGGGCGATCGCGAGGACCACCAGCGGGAAGCGGTCGCGCGGGAGCAGCGGGCGGTAGGCGTCGAGCGTCGCCTGCAGGAGCCCGGGGTCGCGCACCGGCCGGCCGTTGACGACCAGCACGATGTCGTCGCGGCCGCCCCGTGTGAGGTCGGGCGGGCTCGCGAGGCCGCTCACCTGCACGCCGTGCTCGGCGTGCGCGACCGGCAGGAGGCGCGCGGCGACGTCCCAGCCCCAGACGGCGCCCGCCCGCTCGCGGACGTCCTTCGCAGCCGGCGCCGTGAGCGCGCCCTTGCCGTTGTTGGTGACGCGCAGCTGGATCGCGGGATGCGCGAGCGCCAGCTGCGCGAGCGCGCGGAGGCTCTGGGCGAGCTCGGCGGCCGGCGACTTCAAGAATTTCAGGCGCGCGGGCGTGTTGAAGAAGAGGTCGCGCACCTCGACGCTCGTGCCCTCCTCGGCGGGAACGGCGAGTCGCTGGGTGACCTCGCCCCCCTCGCCGCAGAGGCGCAGGCCCTCCGCGGCGCCGCGCGCGCGGCTCGTGACGCCGAAGCGCGAGACCGCGCAAATCGCGGCGAGCGCCTCGCCGCGGAAGCCGAGCGTGGCGATCGCCTCGAGGTCCGCGTCACTCGCGAGCTTGGAGGTCGCGTGGCGCTCGAGCGCGAGCGGCAGCTCCTCCGCGGCGATCCCGACGCCGTCGTCGGCCACGCGCAGCAGGGCGGCGCCACCGTCGCGCAGGTCGACCAGGATGGACCGCGCCGCGGCGTCGACCGCGTTCTCGACCAGCTCCTTCACCGCCGACGCGGGCCGCTCGACGACCTCGCCCGCGGCGATCTTGTTGACCAGATGATCCGGGAGCCGGCGGATCCGCGTCACGCGCGGACCCGCTGCTGCCACTTGTGCAGCAGGGTGAGGGCCTCGAGCGGCGTGAGATGCGCCAGGTCGAGGGCCCGGAGCTCCGTCGCGACGGGATCGGGCGCGGGCGGCGCGAAGAGCCCGAGCTGCGCCGCGTCCCGCACGTCGGCGTGCGTCTGTCCCGCCTCCTCCAGCTCGTTCAGGAGCGCCTTCGCCCGCGCGATCACGGCCGCGGGCAGTCCGGCCAGCCGGGCGACCTGGACGCCGTAGCTCCGGTCGGTGCCGCCCGGCTGGACCTTGTGCAGGAAGACGATCTCGTCGTTCCACTCGCGGACCGCGACGTGGAAATTCCTGACGCCCGCGAGCCGGCCGGCCAGACGCGTCAGCTCGTGGAAGTGCGTCGCGAAGAGCACCTTGGCGCCCTGCCCGCCGTCGTGGAGCGCCTCGACGACGGCCCACGCGATCGCGAGGCCATCGAAGGTGGAGGTCCCCCGCCCGACTTCGTCGAGGAGGACGAGGCTGCGCGGCGTCACGTTGTTGAGGATCGTGGCCGTCTCGATCATCTCGACGAGGAACGTGCTCTGACCGCGCGCGAGATTGTCCTGGGCGCCGACCCGGGTGAACACGCGGTCGAGCACGCCGAGGCGCGCCTCCCGCGCGGGCACGAAGGCGCCCATCTGGGCCAGGATCGCGATGTGGGCCGTCTGCCTGAGATAGACGGACTTCCCGGCCATGTTCGGCCCCGTGAGGATCACGACGCGGGCTTCGCGGTCGAGCGCGAGGTCGTTCGGCGTCACCGGCGTGCCCGCCCGGGCCTCGAGCACGGGGTGGCGGCCCTCGACGATCGCGAGCCCGTCGCCGCGGTCCACGACGGGGCGCACGTGGCCCCGCGCGTGCGCCACCTCGGCGAGCGCCGCGAGGACGTCGAGCCGCGCGAGCGCCCGCGCGGTGGCGGAGAGCTCGGCGACGCGCGCCGCCACCTGCCGACGCACCCCGTCGAACAGCTCGTACTCGAGCCGGCGCCGCCGCTCGTCGGCCCCCAGCACCTTTCCCTCGTACTCCTTGAGCTCGGTCGTCACGTAACGCTCGGCGCCCGCGAGGGTCTGGCGGCGGACGTACTCGGGCGGCACGCGCCCCGTCTGGGCGTGCGTGACCTCGATGCCGTAGCCGAAGACCCGGTTGAAGCGGACCCGGAGGCTCGAGATCCCCGTCCGCGCGCGCTCCCGGCCCTCGAGCCCCGCGATCCACTCGCGCGCCTCGCGCGCGTCCCGCACGAGCGCCTGCAAGCCGGCGTGCCAGTCCTCGCGAATGAGGCCGCCGTCGCGGAGCGTCACGGGCGGCTCGTCCTCGAGGGCGGCGTCGAGCATCGCGTGGAGGGCGTCGAGGTCGGCGAGCTCCTCGCGGGCGGCGGCCAGGAGCGGCGCCTCGAGCGCCGCGGCGGCCGCGCGGATCTCGCCGAGGGGGGCGAGGCAGGCGCGCAGGCCGACGAGGTCGCGGGCGTGGGCGACGCCGAGCGTCGCGCGGCTCGTCAGACGCTCGAGGTCGCCGACGCGCTTCAGGAGTGCGCGCAGCCGCGCGCGCTCCGCCGGGCGCTCGACGAGGGCGCCGACCGCGTCGTGGCGCGCGCCGATCGCGTCGACGTCGAGCAGCGGTCGCAGGAGCCACTGGCGGAGGAGGCGCGTCCCCATGGGGGTGTGCGTCTCGTCGAGGACGCCGAAGAGGGAGCTCCGCGCCGCGCCGCCGCTCGACTCGAGCAGCTCGAGCGTCTGGACGCTCGTCGCGTCGAGCAGCATGGCGTCGGCGGCCGCGAGGCGCGTCAGCCGCGTCAGGTGGCCGAGGGCCTCGCCCTGGGTCAGACGCAGGTAGCCGAGTGCCACGGCCGCCGCCTGGAGGCCCGGGCCGAGGTCGCCGACGCCGAACCGGTCGAGCGACTCGACGCCGAAGTGCGCGCAGAGGTCCGCGGCGGCGCGGCGCGGGGTCGCCACCTCGGCGTCGTGGAAGGTCAGCGTGGCGCCCGCCTCGCGAAGCCGGGCGAGGAGGGCCGGCTCCTCACGCGCCGTCCCGGGTAGGAGGATCTCGGTGGGCCGACGCAGGAGCGCCGCCGCCAGCGTCGAGTCGTCGCGCCCGGCGTCCTCCCCCGCCCAGAACTCCCCCGTCGACACGTCCACGAGTGCTAGGCCGGTGGCGTCGCGGTGCGGCGCGAGCGCCAGGAGAAAGTTGTTTGCGGCCCCCGCGAGGTACGCCGTATCGGTGAGCGTGCCGGGCGTGATGACCCGGACGACGTCGCGCCGGAGCAGCTTCCTGGCGGGCCCCGGCGTCTCGAGCTGCTCGCACACCGCGATCTTCTGGCCCGCGCGGACGAGGCGCGCGATGTAGCCGTCGGCGGCGTGATGCGGGATGCCGGCCATGGGTGCGTCCTGCCGCGCGGTGAGCGTGATCTGCAGGAGCCGCGCCGCCAGCTCGGCGTCCTCGAAGAACGTCTCGTAGAAGTCGCCGAGGCGGAACAGCAGCAGGTGGTCGGGGTACCGGCGCTTGAGCTCCCGGTACTGCCGCATCATCGGCGTCGGCGCCTGCGGGTGCTCAGTCAACGAGGCGGCCCCGGAGCCGGTCGTACGTCGCCTCGAGCGCCTCGGGCATGACGCGCGCGTCGGCGAAGACCGTCATGAAGTTCGTGTCGCCGTTCCAGCGCGGCACGACGTGGACGTGCAGGTGATCGGTGATGCCCGCGCCCGCCACCCGGCCCTGGTTGAGCCCGACGTTGAACCCTTCGGCCCGGTACTCCACCGTGAGGACCGCGACCGCTTTCTTCACGAGCTCGATCGCCGCGGCGATCTCCTCGGCGCGGACCTCACCGAGCGTGCCGACGTGCCGGTTGATCACGGCCATGAGGTGGCCGGGCGCATAGGGGTAGGCGTTCAGGATGAGGAAGGCGTCGGCGGCCCGGCGGAGGACGAGGTGCTTGCGGTCGTCCGGTGCCGCCAGGGCCGCGCAGAAGACACATCCGGAGGCCGGGGCCCCGGTCGCGCCCACGTAGGTCATGCGCCAGGGCGCCCAGAGGCGTTTCACGCCGTCAGCGAACGGCTCACCCGTTGACGAGCTCTCGCAGCCGCTTGCCCACCTTGAAGAACGGCACCCGCTTCTGGGGCACGTCCACGCTGCTCCCGGTCTTGGGGTTCCGTCCCTTGCGAGAGTTCCGATGACGGATCCGGAAGCTCCCGAAACCCCGCAGCTCGACCTTATCGCCCTTGCCCAACGCGTCGGTGATGTTGTCGAAGATCGTGTTGACGATCGTCTCCGTCTCTTTCTTCGTCAGGTTCGAGATCTTGGAGACCTCGTCGATCAGGTCGGCTTTGGTCATCGTCGACTCCCCGTCAGTTACGGAAGAATAGCACGCGAGCGAAAAGAATGTCAAGCAGCGTAAGGAGTTAGGCCACACCATCGCCAGGGTCGCTCGCGTCGCCACGCGTTCCCCGAAAGTGTCGCCGTCTCGCAACGTTGCCGCTCATCAGGCCCTGGGATTCAGGATCGTCCGGAAATTCCAGACCTATTATATGGCACGATGTTAGGACAATCACCCTCAGGATCTACTC
>QHSZ01000094.1 GCA_003220595.1 Candidatus Rokuibacteriota bacterium
CGGCGCGATGGGCGCGGGCGAACGCGCCGTCCTCGTGGGCGCGCCGCGCCGCCTCGGCCCGGGGCAGCACGACGGTGTCGGCCCAGACCAGCAGGCCGAGCATCACCGCGCAGAGCGCGGCGCTCCCGAGGGGTCGGAGGCGTCCGTCCGCACCGGAGACGACCTGGATCACCGAGGCCACCAGCGCCAGCGCGCAGAGCGCCAGCCCCCACGCGTAGTAGCTCGGCAGGACCGCCGCGACGGCCTCACCGGCCACGGCGCGATCGATCGCGCGGAAGACGAGCGGCGCGACGCCGAAGGCGAAGAACGCCATGATCCCGAGCCAGCCCGCCACCGCGATGACGGCGAGCGCGCGGAGGACCCTCATCGCGGCGCGTCGAGGCCGGCACGGGACGGGGTGCCCCTCACGGAGGCAGCATCGGCGAACGTGCGGGCGCGTGTCAACATTGACGGCTCCCCGGCCCGGCGGTAGAGTTCGCGACGATGCTCGCCCGGCGCGTCGTCGTCCTCGTGGTGCTCCTGACGCCCCCCCTCGCCGGCGCCGCGACGCCGGTCGAGACCGCGCGCGCGCTCGTCGCCCGCTACCACGACGACCGCACGACGCTCGATCGCGCGCGCGACCTCCTCGAGGACGCGCTTCGCCGTGAGAGCCACGTCGAGACCATGATCATGCTCTCGTACGTCTGGTTCCTCTGGGGTGACATCCGCGCGACGACGCCGGAGGAGAAGCTCGCCGCGTACGAGCGCGGGCGCGAGCTCGGCAAGCGCGCCGTGGAGCTCGCGCCGAAGAGCCACGACGCCCACCTCTGGTACGCCATCAACACCGGGCGCTGGGGCCAGACGAAGGGCGTCCTGCGCTCGCTCTTTCTCCTGCCGACGATCCGCGAGGAGATCGACATCCTCTTCCAGCTCGATCCGCGTTCCGTGCGCGCCCACTCGCTCGCCGGCAACGTCTACCTCGAGGTGCCCGGGCTCTTCGGCGGCGACAGGGCCAAAGCCGAGGAGCACTTCCAGAAGGGCCTGGCGCTCGATCCGAAGTTCACCGTGCTGCGCGTGGACCTCGCGCGCGCCTACATCGCGGCCGGGCGCTACGCGGAGGCGCGGCGGGAGCTCCAGCGGGTCCTGAGCGAGCCCGCGCCCACGATCATCGCCGACTGGACCGTGAAGGATCAGCCACGCGCCACACAGCTGCTCGAGTCCATCAAAGACCAGCGGTAGCCATCGGGCGGGTCCTCGGGCGTCTGCGCGGGACGGCGCCACGCTGGAACCCGACGGCGCTCGCCGTCATCGCCGACCGTGATCGCGATCCGTTTCGCGTGCTGATCGCGTGCATCCTCTCGCTGCGGACCCAGGACACGACGACCGGGCCCGCCGCCGAGCGCCTCTTCGCCGTGGCCGACACGCCCGAGACGATGCTCGGGCTGACGCCGAAGCGAATCGAGACGCTGATCTTTCCCGTCGGTTTCTACCGCACGAAGGCCCGCGTGATCCTCGGGATCTGCCGGGACCTCCTCGAGCGCTTCGCCGGCCGCGTGCCCGACGAGATCGACGACCTGCTCACGCTCAAGGGCGTGGGCCGCAAGACGGCCAACCTCGTCGTGACCATGGGCTACGACAAGCCCGGCATCTGCGTGGACACGCACGTCCACCGGATCTCGAACCGCCTGGGCTACGTGAGGACGAAGACCCCGGAGGAGACCGAGATGGCGCTCCGGGCCAAGCTCCCGAAGCGCTACTGGATCGGCTACAACGACCTGCTCGTCTCGTTCGGCCAGAACGTCTGCGCGCCCATCTCGCCCCGTTGCTCCGTGTGCCCCGTGCGGACTCTCTGCCGCCGGGTCGGCGTGACGACGTCGCGCTAGGCGGCGGCCAGCAGCTCGCCGACGCGCCGGTTGCGGTACGCCCACAGCGTCTGGATCTGGCCGCCCACCACGACCGCGTGCGCCCAGCGACCGACCGGCCCGAGCGGCAGCCGGTAGGTCACGCGGTCTTCCATCCACGTCCCGCCGTTCTCCTCGAGGAAGCTGTGGCGATGCTCCCAGCGCGCGTACGGTCCGCGCACCTGAACATCCACGAACCGATAGGGCGGGTCGAACTCACGGATGAACGCGCGCCAGCGCAGCGGGATGCCGAGCCACGCCATCCGGAAGTCGTAGACGCTCCCGGCACGCATCGGCGCCGGCCGCGCGAGGAGGCGCAGGCCGAGCGCGGGCGGTGAGATCCGCGCGAGGTTGGCGGGATCGGCGAAGAACGCGAACACCTCGGCGCGCGCCCTGGGCAGCCACACGCGCGATTCCAGGATGTGATCCGCCATGACGCGCGGCTATCATAGGGAGGTGCCCCCACTCAGTCAAACGCGCGCCTACGGCGCGCTCGTCGCGATCGTCGCGCTCTGGGGCAGCTATCCCGCGACCGCGAAGCTCGCGCTCCAGGACTTCCCGCCGTTCTTCCTCGCGGCCGTGCGCTGCAGCGTCGCCTCGTTCTTCCTCGCGTGGCTGCTCGCGCGCGCGGGGCCCGACGCGTCGCGCGGTCTCTCACCGCGCGCGCTCGGCGCCTTTCTCGTCCTCGGCCTCGCGGGCATCTGGGGCTCGACCCAGGTGAGCTACGTCGCCTACTACTACACGACCGCCGGCAGCGCGGTGATCATCCAGGCGGCGGCGCCCGTGATGGTCGCGCTCACCGCCCGCTTCTACCTCGGGGAGCGGCTCGACGCCATCCAGTGGGCCGGCGTGGCCGTGTCGGTGTTCGGCGTGCTCCTCGTGGTGACGAGCGGACGGCTCGCCGCGCTACGGCTCGAGGAGCTGCGCGGGGGCGACTTCCTCGCCCTCGCCTCGCTCACCGGCTGGTCGGTCTACACCGTCTACGGCAAACGGGTGCTCGGCACGCTCTCGCCCTTGCTCGCGACGACCGGTGCGTACGTGGCGGGCACCCTGATGATCCTGCCGACGGCGCTCGGCGCGGCTTCGCTCTACCCCGCCCCGCGCCTGGCCTCCCGGGCCGGCTGGGCCGTCGTCTTCTACCAGGGGCTGATCGGCGCGGTCGCCCACGTCTGGTGGTACCGCGCCGTCGAGGTCGTGGGGCCGAGCCGCGCCGCGATCTTCATGAACCTCCAGCCGATCGTCGGGATCGCGCTCGCGGCGGCGCTCCTCGGCGAGTCCGTGGGGCTCTGGCAGATCCTCGGAACCGCCTGCGTCCTGGCGGGTGTGGGACTGACCACGCGCTCGAGGCTCGAGCGCTAGGCGGGCCGCCGGCGGCTTCGGCTCCGCCGGCGCCTACGCGTCGCGGCCCGTCAGTGGCCGCTCAGTACCCGCCTCCGCCGCCCCCGCCTCCGCGCTCACAGCTCCCGCTCGCGGATCGCCACACTCCACCGCTTCGCTCGCATTCCTGCTGCACGGTGGCCACGGGCGCCGCGTACTCAGCGCAGCCCGCGAGCCCGACACACAGCAGGAGCACCCCGAGGACTGCTCGCGCCGCCATGCCCATAGGCGCCTCCCCCTTCCGGACAACCCATGCCGGGAACGAAAGGGTCCCGGGCGGCGCCAGAGACGCGCGAGCGTCGCGGGCGGACTCGCGCCGGCGCGATGACGAAGCGAGGAGGACGTGGTGGAGAGGCGTGCCGGGACGGGGCGCCGACGCCGCGAGGGGTCCCGGGCGCGTGTCGTTGCGACGCCCGGCGACCTCTCGCGGCGCGCGCGACAGGGCTACGCGAGCTTCTTGACCTCGGCGAGAATCTTGTCGGGCTGCGGCAGCTCGCCCTTGCCGTGGCGCTCGACGAAGCGGACCTTCCCTTGTTTGTCGATGACGAACGTTGCGCGGACGTTGGCGTTCCAGTCGGGCCAGTAGACGCCGTAGTCCTTGGCGACCGTGCGCTGCACGTCCGAGAGCAGCGGGTAGTGGCTGATGCCGACCGCCTTCGCCCAGTTCTCATGGCTGAAGGGGCTGTCCGTGCTGATACCCAGCACCTGGGTATTCGCCGCCTGAAAGTCGCTGACGCGCTTGTCGAAGGCGGGCATGCAGGTGCTTCAGCCCGGCGTCCAGTCCAGCGGGTAGAACAGCACCACCACGTTCTTGCCGCGGAAGTCCTTCAGGCTCACCTCTTTGAGCCCGATAGTCTTCAGCGTGAAGTCGGGTGCCGTATCCCCCACGTTGAGGGTCTTGTTCTCCGTGCTCACGCGCTGGTTCCTCCTTTCGCGAGTCTCTTGGGTGCGCGGGAAATCATAGCACGCTCGCGGCTCCGCCCCGCCCGCGCGGGCGGCTTGCGCGCCGCCGCCCACGCGTCCCCGCGGCGGCCCTCGAGCGGCGCGTCGGCGAGGCCCAGGTAGCCGGCCGCCGTCACGACGGCGCCCGTCTCCCACAGCCGGGCGAATCGCTCGGCGAAGCGCGTGTCGCGGAGGGCGTAGTGATCCATGATCACGCGACAGCCCGTGGTGTCGATGACGCGCAGGAGGTTCTCGATACCCCGCTCCACGAGCGCCGCGCCGAGCTCCCGCTCGAGGTACGACGGCGGGCCCGAGAGGTAGAGGAGCGTCGGCCGCTCCTGGATCAGGTACGCGGTGGCCACGGGCGAGAGCGGCCCCTGGACGTCCGAGGCGAAGACGAACCGCTCGGGCTCCGCCGGATCCGCGAGCGTCAGCACGAGGACGGACCCGAGCGCCGTCCCGTCGGGCCCGTGCGGGAGCGGCGGCGAGACGTGGAGCTCGAGGTCGGGCGCGCGGCGGCGGTGGCCGTCGGCGCTCTGGACGCGCGCCACGGGCGCGAGCGCCGTCCAGAGTTCGCCCGCGCGCCGGGCCTGCAGGCCCGCCGTCGATCGCCGCGGGTCCTTCAGGAGCACCGTGCGCCCGGCGTAGGACGCCGGGTCGGAGCGGAAGTGATCCTCGTGGTAGTGGCTCACGAAGACGACCTCGGCGCGCGCGGCATAGGCCGAGATGCGGTCGTTCGCCCGCCGCAGCGCCTCCCATTCCTCCTCCGAGGGCGGCAGGCCGAAGCGCGCCGGCGCGAGCGTCGCGCCCGGATCGATGAGGACCCGCGTCGGCCCGACCTCGACGTACGTCGCCATCGAGCGGACGCCGAGCGACTCGGCGGCGAGCGGAACGACCTTCAAATGCAGCGGCCGCCGTCGACCTCGAGGCAGGCGCCCGTGATCATCGCCGCCTCGTCGGAGGCGAGGAACACCGCGGCCTGCGCCAGATCCTCGGGCTTGTTGAGGCGGCCGAGCGGCACGGTCGCGATGTAGCGGGCCATCCCCTCGGCGTCGACCTCCGTCTTGCCCATGAAGGTCGCCAGCATCGGCGTCTCCGTCGCCACGGGCGCGATGGCGACGACGCGCACGCCGTACGGCGCGCACTCGAGCGCGAGGCTCTTCGTCAGGGTCACGACCGCGCCCTTGGACGCGGCGTACGTCTGCCCGCCCGGCCGCGGCCGGATCGCGGCCGTGGAGGCGGTGACGAGGAACACGCCGCGCTTCTGCTTCTTCATGACGGCGAGGGCGTACTTCGCCCCGAGCCAGACGCCCTTGACGTTGACGGCGAAGATCCGGTCGAAGACGGTCTCGTCCTGTCCCTCGATCGGCGTCGGGAACTGGGGCACGCCGGCGTTGGCGAGGAAGATGTCGAGCCCGCCCCACGTGGCGACGGCCTTCTCGACGACCATCTGGTTGTCGGCGGCCTTCGTGACGTCCGCGCGCACCGCCAGCGCCCGGCTGCCGGCCTTCTCGATCTGCTCGACGACCCCCTTGGCGCTCGTCTCGTTCAGGTCCGCGACGACCACGCGGGCGCCCTCGCGTGCCATCGCGAGCGCCGTCGCGGCGCCGATACCCGAGCCCGCTCCCGTGATCACGGCGACCTTGCCATCGAGTCTCATCGTCGACCTCCCAACTGCGTGACGCTAAAGGAGGAGCTCCGCCATCGTCCGCGCCGCGAGACCGTCCCCGGCGACCAGCATGGTCGTGATCCCCGCGGACGTCCACTCGGGGAGCCGCTCACGGATCCGCTCGCGCGGCCCGCAGAGCGCGACCTCGTCCACGAGGGCGTCGGGCACCGCGGCCTCCGCCTCGGCCTTCCGGCCCGCCAGATAGAAGTCCTGGATCGTCTTCGCAGCCGCCTCGTAGCCGTAGCGCCGCGCGATGTCGTTGTAGAAGTTCCGGCCCCGCGCGCCCATGCCGCCCACGTAGAGCGCGAGCTTCGCCTTGACCGGCCGGCGGCACGCGGCCACGTCGTCCCCCACCACGACGGTGACCATGGGCATGACGTCGAAGCCGGCGGCGGATCTCCCGGCCCGCGCGAAGCCCTCGTCGAGCCATGCCCGGAACAGCGGCGCGCGTCGCGCGGAGAACAAGACCGGGATCCAGCCGTCGGCGATCTCGGCGGCCAGGGCGACGTTCTTCGGCCCCACGGCCGCGAGGTAGATGGGAATGTCGGGCCGGCCGTGGAGGATCGACTTGAGCGGCTTGCCGAGCCCCGTCGCGTCCGCCCCCGCGTACGGGATCTGGTAGTACTCGCCGCGGTACTCGAGCGGCTTCTCACGCCGGAAGATCGCGCGGACGATCTCGACGTACTCCCGGGTGCGCTGGAGCGGCTTGCCGAAGGCCTGGCCGTGCCAGCCCTCGACGACCTGGGGCCCCGAGACGCCCAGCCCGAGGCGGAACCGCCCGCCGGAGAGCGCGTCCAGGGTCATCGCCGTCGTCGCGGTCGCCGCCGGCGTGCGTCCCGCCATCTGCATGATCCCGGTCCCGACGTGGATCCGCGTCGTCCGGGCAGCGATGAAGGCGGCCGGCGTCACGGCGTCGGAGCCGTACGACTCGGCCGACCAGACCGAGTCGTAGCCGAGGCGCTCGAGCTCGAGGATCTTCTCGATGTCGAGGGACATCCGGGCGCCCGAGTACTCGAGGGTGAGCGCGAGCTTCATCCGCATCCTCCCCGCATCCGCGTCGTGCGTCGCCGCGCCCACCGGTGATCACGCAGGACCACACGGCCCCGGCGGAGGGCGACGCCCTCCTGCTCCAACAAGATTCGTTGTGTCAGCATGCTGGCGACACGCGGCCGTGCGCTGATCCCGCCACTCGCGTTCACCACCCGGTGCCACGGCAGATCGCCCGGGCAGTCTCGGAGGACCCGGCCCACCGCACGCGCCGAGCGAGGCCGGCCGACGAGCGCCGCGAGCTGGCCGTACGTGGTCACGCACCCGCGCGGGATCTGCCGGACGAGGCGGAGCACCGCGCGCCGGAACGCTAGGCCGGCGGCGATCCGGTCCCGAGCTCCCACAGGCGCGCGTAAAGCCCGCCGAGCCTCAGCAGATCGGCGTGGCTGCCCTCCTCGTGGATCCGGCCGCGATGCAGGACGAGGATCCGGTCGGCGTTCTGGACCGTCGAGAGGCGATGGGCGATGGTGATGCTCGTCCGGTCCTTCAAGAGCCCCGCCATCGCTTGTCGAATGAGCGCCTCCGACTCCGGATCGACGCTCGACGTCGCTTCGTCCAGCACGAGAACGGCCGGATTGTACACGAGCGCCCGCGCGATGGCCAGCAGCTGGCGCTGCCCGTGCGAGACGTTGCCGCCGCGCTCGGTCAGGACCTGGCCGAGGCCCTGCGGGAGGGCCGCGACGAAGCCCGCGGCGCGCGCCGTCTCGACGGCGCGGCCGAGCTCCGCGGCCGAGAGCGCGCCGTCCGCGTGCAGGCGCAGGTTCTCCTCGATCGTCCCGGTGAACAGGAGCGCGTCCTGGAAGACGATGCCGACGTGACGCCTGAGGCTCGCGAGGTCCCACGCGCGGACGTCAACGCCGTCCACGAGGACCCGGCCCCGCGCGACGTCGTACGCGCGGTTCAGGAGGCGCGCGCACGTGGACTTGCCCTCGCCCGTCGCGCCGACCAGCGCCACCCGCTCGCCCGGCGCCACGCGGAAGGCGCAGTCGCGCAGGACCCAGTCGTCGCCCTCGTAGGCGAACCAGACGGAGGCGAACTCGACCGGCGAGGCGTGGCGCCTGACGCCGGCGCGGGACGCCGCCCCCGCCGGCGAGGCGATCGCGGGCGCGCGGTCGAGGAGGCCGAAGATCCGCTCCGCGGACGCCATCGCCGCCTGCATGACCGTGTATTTCGCCCCGAGGTCGCGGATCGGCAGGAAGAAGCGGTTGGTGTACTGGATGAACGCGACCAGCGCGCCGAAGGAGAGCGCCCCGGCGACGATCTCGCCGCCGCCGTACCAGAGAAGCAGGGCCAGCGCGATCGACCCGAGCCCTTCGACCGAGGCGTAGAGCAGCACCTCGTAGAGCGTCGAGCCGAAGAGCGCCCGCCGGTACTCGGCGTTGGCCCGACGAAAGCCCGCGTACTCGTGCCGCTCGCGCGCGAACAGCTGGATGACGGTCATGCCCTGGAGCGACTCCTGCAGGACCGCGTTCAGATGGGCGAGCCGCTGGCGCACGCGGCGGTACGCGTCGCGGGCGCGCAATCGGAAATAGGCGGCGACCACGAAGAGCACCGGCACGATCGAGAACGTCACGAGCGCCAGGCGCCAGTCGATCCAGAGCATGACGGCGACGACGCCCGTGAGCGTGACCACGTCGGCGACCACGGCGAAGAGCCCGCTCGTGAAGGCTTCGCTCACCGCCTCGGTGTCGTTGAGGACCCGTGTCATGAGCCGGCCGACCGGATTGCGATCGAAGAACGCGGCCTCGAGCCCGAGGAGCCGGCCGAAGCTCTGCGCGCGAAGGTCGTGAATCACGAGCTGGCCGGTGAGCTGCATCAGGTAGGCCTCGAGCCAGCGGAGCGCGTAGAGGAGCGCCAGCACGCCCGCGTAGAGCCCCGCGACCCAGGTGAGGCCGAGCCAGTCGGCCCGGAGGATGTGCTCGTCGATGGCGATCTTGAGGAGGTACGGCTGGGCGAGCTCCGCCGCGGCGATCAGCGGGAAGAGGAGCGTCGAACCGGCGATGAGCGCCCGGTGGGGCCGCGCCGCCTGCCAGAGCCGCGCGACCAGCCCGCGGTCGAAGGCGCTCCCCAACTTCTCGTCGGGGTCCCGATCGCGTGAGCGCTCAGGCACGCGCGATCTCCTCCTCCAGCTGCTGGATGCGCCAGAGCCGCGCGTAGAGCCCGCCTGCGTGGAGGAGCTCCGCGTGGCGCCCCGCCTCCACCACGCGCCCCTCGGCGAGCACGATCACGCGATCGGCGACCTGGGCGGCGCGCAGCCGGTGGGTCATCAGGAGCACCGTCCGCCCGGCGACGAACCGCCGGAGACCGGCGGCGATCTCCTCCTCCTTCGCGGCGTCCACCGAGGCGAAGGCGTCGTCGAGGACGAGGATCGGCGGCGCGGTCACCAGCGCCCGGGCGAGCGCCACGCGCTGGCGCTGGCCGCCCGACAGCGTGAGCCCGCGCTCGCCCACCACGGTCGCGTAGCCCGCGGGGAACCGCTCGATCTCCTCCGCGACGCCGGCCGCCGCTGCCGCCGCGCGCACGCGCGCCTCGTCGACCTCCTCCCGTCCGAGGGCGACGTTGTCCTGGAGGGAACGCGAGAAGAGGAAACCCTCCTGGGGGACGTAGCCGAGCCGGGCGCGGAGGTCCGCGAGCGCCAGCTCCGTCACGTCGCGCTCGCCGACGAAGACGGTGCCCGGCGGCGGCTCCCAGAGCCGCGCGAGCAGCAGGCCGAGCGTGGACTTGCCGGCCCCGGTCGGTCCGACGATCGCGACCGTCTCCCCGGCGGCGACCTCGAAGCTGACGGAGCGCAGGGCGGGCGCCCGGCCCTCGAAGGCGAACGTGAGGTCCGCGAACCTGACCGAGAGCGGGCGCCCGTCCTGTCGCGCCGGGCCCGGGGACGCCGCGACGGGATCCACCTGGGCCCCGCGGATGATCTCGTCGATGCGCTCGAAGGACGTGAGGCCGCGGCGCACGATCGACAGCGTCCAGCCGAGCGCGATCGTGGGCCACGTGAGGTACGCGAGGTAGCCGTTGAACGCGACGAGCGCGCCGAGGCTCAGGCGGCCGTCCACGACCGCCTTACCGCCCGCCCAGAGGAGGACCAGCGTGCCCACGCCGGCGATCAGGCCCATCAGCGGCGCGAACGACGCCTGCGTCCGCGCCAGCGCGAGGCTCCGGCCCAGGTACTCCCGGTTCGCGCCGGCGAAGTCCGCGGACGCCCGCGGCTCGAGCGTGTAGGCCCGAACCACCGACATCCCGGCGATGTACTCCTGCACGCGCGCCGAGAGGACGCCGAGCTGCTCCTGCGTCGCCTGGGCGCGCTGGTTGACGACGGCGTTGAAGCGCTTCGCGAGCAGGACGAGCGCGGGGTACGGGGCCAACGCCCAGAGGGTGAGCCACGGGTCCGCGGCGAGCATGGCAGCGAGCGCGCCGGCGAACGCGAAGACCGTCCCGACGAGGCTCACCGCGCCGAAGCCCACGAGCGAGCGCACCGCGGCGACGTCGCTCGACGCGCGCGACATCAGCTCGCCCGTGGGGTTCTTCGCGTAGAACCTCGGCGGGAGGGTCTGAAGGCTCGCGTAGAGGTCGTTGCGCAGGTCGTACTCGAGCCGCTGGGCGCCGCCGATGATCGTGAAGCGCGAGCCGAGCCGCGCGACCCCGTTCGCCGCCGCCAGGAGCACGATGACGCCCACGTAAGAACCGAGCCGGGCCGCCGTCGCGTCGGCCCGCAGGGCGTCGATCGCGCGCTGCACCGTGAAGGGGATCGCCAGCGAGGCGAGCGTCGCGGCGGCGAGGCAGAGGACGCCGAGCGCGTAGCGGCCCCGGTACCGCAGGAGGCGTCGCCAGAGCGCGCGGCTCGGAGCCGTCAGCGCCCCCCCGCGGCGTGCGGCGCGAGCGCCGCGTAGACCGCGAAGACGGTCGGCACCGGGACGCCGAGCCGCTCGCCGAGGCGCACCGCGTGGCCGTGGAGCGCCTCGAGCTCGAGGCGTTTGCCCTGCCGCAGGTCCTGGTAGAGCGACGAGAAGTTGCCCGGCGCGATCCCGGCGGCGAGCTTGACGGTCTGGTCGACGACGTCGGCGGCGAGGCCGGCCCGCGCCGCGGCGCCGAGCGCCGCCATCTCCTCGACGAGGCGCCGGAACATCGCCCACGCGGGCGGCGTGTCGCGGATGACGCCGATCGGGCAGCGCGTGAGGGCGGTCGTGCCGGCCACGGCGCAGATCAACACGTACTTCTCCCAGAGGGCGCGCCGGACGCTCGTGGTCAACTCCACGGCGATCCCGGCGCCCTCGAACGCCCGCAGGAGGCGCTCGGCCCGGGGGCTCCGCCGGCCGTCGAGCTCGCCGAAGATGATCCGGCCCGCGAAGTGGTGGACGATGACGCCCGGGCGGTCGATGAGGGCGAACACCTGGGCGACGCCGCCCAGTGCTGTGCCCGCGCCGAGGATCGCGTCGATCGTGTCCTCGTTGTCGACGCCGTTCTGGAGGGAGACGACGGCGGTCTCGGGCCCGATCACGGGACGGAGCTGGGCCGCGGCGCGCTCGGTGTCGAACGACTTGACGCAGAAGAGGACCGCGTCGACCGGCGGCAGGCCCGTCACCTCCTCCACCGCCCGCGGCCGCACCACGTACTCTCCGTCGACGGCGGACCGCACGGTAAGCCCGTCGCGGCGGATCGCCGCAAGGTGCTCGCCGCGCGCGACGAGCGTGACCGCTTCGCCCGACTTCGCGAGCTTCGCGCCGAAGAAGCCGCCGACCCCGCCCGCGCCCATGACCACGATGTGCATCGTCCGTATGATACATTGCGCCACGACATGGCACCGCTCGAACGGCGCGCGCCGCCCTCCGTCGCCAGGCGCCTCGCCCGCTTCGTCGCCCGCCTGCGCCCGGACGACGTACCGCCGCCGGTCCTCGCGAGGGCGACGCTGCTGGCGCTCGACACGCTCGGCAGCTGCCTCGCCTCCACGCGGTACGACTTCGGCCGGGCCGTGCGCGAGACGGCCGAGCGCCTCGGCGGACCCGCCGAGAGCGCGGTGATCGGCAGCAAGGTGCGGGTCGCCGCGGCCAACGCCGTCCTCGCGAACGCGACGCTCGCCCACGGGCTCGACTTCGACGACACGCGCGAGGACGCGATCGTCCACACGGGCTGCGTCGCCGTCACGACTGGCCTCGCCGTGGGCGAGGCGCTCGGCGCCGGGGGGGCCGCCGCGCTCACGGCGATGGTCGCCGGCGTCGAGGTCATGTGCCGTGTCGGCCTCGCCGTCCCGGGGAAGTTCCACGCCCGCCACTATCATCCGACCGCGCTCGCCGGAACGTTCGGCGCGGCGGCGGCGAGCGGCAAGCTCCACGGCCTCACGGAGGACGAGCTGGTGCACGCGTTCGGTATCTGCGGGAGCCAGGCCGGCGGCATCATCGAGTATCTGGCCGACGGCGCGTGGACCAAGCGCTTGCACCCGGGCTGGGCGGCCCACGCGGGCGTCGTCGCCACGCTGCTCGCGCAGTCGGGCTTCACGGGGCCCGAGACCGTCTTCGAGGGCGAGCACGGCTTCTACCGCGCGTTCGCCGGCGAGCACGACGCGCGCCGCCTCGATGAGCTCCTCGCCGGCCTCGGCCAAACGTGGGAGGTCGAGCGGCTGACGTTCAAGCCCTATCCGTGCGGCTCGATCGCGCACCCCTACATGGACTGCGCGCTCCGCCTGCGCGAGGAGACCCGCCTCGCGCCCGACCAGATCGCGGAGGTCCGCTGCCGTACGGCGCCCGGGCCCGTGCCGCGCCTCTGGGAGCCTCTGGCGCAGAAGCGCGCGCCGCAGAACGGCTACGCTGCCAAGTTCAGCCTGCCGTATCTCCTCGCGGTGATCCTCGTCAAGGGGCGGGCCGGCCTCGCGGAGTTCGAGGACGAGGCGGTGCGCGACCCCGCGGTGCTCGCCGTCGCGTCGCGCGTGAGCTACGAGCTCGATCCGGCGATCGACTACCCGCGGCAGTTCGTCGGCCACGTGAGGATCCGGACGCACGACGGGCGGGAGCTCGAGGCGCGACAGGATCACCCGCGGGGCGGCGCCGAGCTGCCGATAACGCCCGAGGAGCTCACCGCGAAGTTCCGGGGCAACGCCGGGCTCGTCGTCTCCGCCGAGCGGGCGGCGCGGGTGATCGAGAGCGTGACCGCCCTCGCCACGGCCGCGAGCCTCCGCGGGCTCGTGGAGGCGCTGACCCCGTGAGGGCGGCGAGACCGGCGGCGTGTTCCAGCGTGCCGCTCGTGCTGGCGCTGAGCGTCGCGTTGGCGGCCGCCCCGGCGCTCGCCCAGGACGTGCGCGTCGAGGCCGCGCGCAAGGAGGGCAAGGTCGTCTGGTACACCTCGCTCGCGCTCTCGAGCGCCGAGAGGGTGGCAAAGCTCTTCGAGGCCGCGTACCCCGGGATCACGGTCGAGGTCCAGCGCACGGGCTCGGAGCGCATCCTGCAGCGCGTGATGCAGGAGCTCCAGGCGAACCTCCGGCTCGTCGACGTGATCCACACCTCCGACGCGGGACACTTCGTGCTCCTCAAGGAGAAGAAGCACCTGCTGAGGTACACGCCCGCCGGCGCCGACGCCCTCGCACCGGGCTTCAAGGACCGGGACGGCTACTACTACGGCCTCCGCGCGACCGTCAACGTCATCGCGTACAACACGAAGATCGTCACCGCGGCGGAGGCCCCGAAGACCTGGAAGGACCTGCTCGATCCCAAGTGGAAGGGCCGGCTCGTCACTGCCCACCCCGGCTACAGCGGCGTCATCGCGACCCACGTGCTGGCGCTCGCCCAGCTCCACGGCTGGGACTACTGGAAGCAGCTCGCGCAGAACCGCGTGATGCTCGTCCAGTCGGCGGTCGATCCCGCGGGCGTCGTCGCGTCCGGCGAGCGGCCGGTCGCGGTGGACGGCGGCGACTACACCTTCTACCAGACCAAGAAGAAGGGCAATCCGGTCGAGATCGTCTACCCGAAGGAGGGGGTGCCGCTCGTGGTCTCGCCGACCGCGATCGCCGCCTGGGCGCCGCACCCGAACGCCGCCAAGCTGTTCACCGACTTCACCTTCTCGCGGGAGCTCCAGCAGGTGCTCGCCGACTCCGAGGGGCTCTACACCGGCCATCCCGAGGTGAGATACCCCGCGGACAAGCCGCGGCTCTCGGACCTGAAGCTGCTCCAGATCGATCCGGAGGAGCTCCAGAAGCGGAACGAGGAGATCAAGAAGCGCTTCGTGGAGTTCTTCGGCGCCTAGACGTGGAGCGCTCTCTCCCGGTCTGGGTGCTGGCGGCCCTCGCCCTGGTCCTCCTGATGGCGCTGCCGCTCGGCTGGCTCGGCTACGTGAGCCTCGGCGGTGAGGACGGGGCCACGCTCGCCCACTACCGCCAGGTCTTCACGGACGGAGCCCTGCGGCAGGCTCTCTGGAACACCGTCGTTCTCGCCTTCTGGGTCGGCCTCGCGTCGCTCGCGATCGGCGCGCCGATGGCGTGGCTCGCGGCGCGCACCGATCTGCCGGGCCCGCGGCTGATCCGCGGCCTCATCCTGGCGTCGTTCGTGACGCCGCCCTTCCTCGGCGCCTTCGCCTGGGTCATGCTCGCGGGGCCGAACGCGGGTCTCCTCAACAAGCTCTACCGGAGCCTCACCGGCGCCGAGGGCCCGCTCCTGAACGTCTTCGGCATGCCGGGGCTGATCTTCGTCGTCACCATTTACACGTTCCCCTACGTCTTCATCATGATCGCGAACACGCTCGAGCTCATCCCGTCCGACGTGGAGGAGGCCGCGGCCATGCTGGGCGCGAGCCGCCTGCGCGTCGCCCTCAGCGTGACGCTCCCGATGGTCCTGCCGGCGATCCTCAGCGGCTTCATCCTGGCCGTCCTCCAGGCGCTGGCGCTCTTCGGCTCGCCGGCGATCCTCGCGCTGCCCGCGGGCTTCCACACCGTGACGACCCAGATCTGGGCCCTGTTCCAGTACCCGCCCAAGGTCGAGATGGCGGCCGCGTTCTCCGTCCCCCTGCTCCTCGCGACGGCGCTGCTCCTCACGCTCCAGAAGCGGCTCCTCGGGCGCCGGGGCTACGCGGCCATCGGCGGCAAGGGCGGCCGGCGCCGGCGGATCCCGCTCGGGCCCTGGCGGCTCCCCGCGCTCGCCGCGTGTCTCGGCGTGCTGGCGTGCTCGATCTTCCTGCCCTACGCGATCCTCGCGAAGGCCGCCTTCGCGCGCGCGTGGGCCCAGCCCCTCACCGCCGACAACCTCACCCTGGCGAACGTTGCCTTCACGTTCCAGCAGGGCTCGACGCGGTCCGCGATCCTCAACACGCTCGAGCTCGGGGTCCTGACCGCGTGCGTGGGCGCCGGGCTGGCGGCGCTGCTCGCGTACGTCATCAACCGGAAGCTCATTCCCGGCCACCAGGCCCTGGCCTTCCTCACCCTCGCCCCGGTGGCCATCCCGGGCGTGGTACTCGCCGTCGCGCTCTTCGTCACGTACACCCGCCCGCCGCTCCTGCTCTACGGGAGTCTCACGATCCTCTTCATCGCGTATCTCACGAAGGAGCTGCCGGTCGGTTACGCGCAGTCCGACGCCACGTTCAAGGGCGTGCACCCCGAGCTCGAGGAGGCGGGGCGGATCCTCGGCGCGGGCCGGCTGCGCGTGCTCGGCGAGATCACCGCGCCGCTCGCGCGGAGCGGCATCATCGCCACCTGGTGCTTCGTCTTCATCGGCGTGATCCGCGAGCTCTCGGCGTCGATCATCCTCTTCACGCCGAACACCAAGGTCATCTCGGTCGTGATCTTCGACCTGAAGGAGGAGGGCGAGTTCGGCGCCATCGCCGTCCTCGGCCTCTTCATGCTCCTGATGACCTTCGCCGCCGTTCTCGTGGTGCAGACGCTGCTCGGCCGTGACTTCGTCGGAGGCAAGGAGTGAGGCGAAGGCGATGCCCGGCGTGACGCTCAAGGGCCTCACGAAGCGGTACGGGGACGTCGCCGCCGTCGAAGGCCTCGACCTCCGGGTCGAGCCCGGGGAGCTGGTCGCGCTCCTCGGCCCGTCGGGCTGTGGCAAGACGACGACGCTCCGCCTGGTCGCAGGCTTCCTGCAGCCGGAGGCCGGTGAGATCTGGGTGGGCGAGCGGTGCCTCTCCTCCACGGCGTCGGTGGTCCCGCCCGAGCGGCGCCGGATGGCGATGATCTTCCAGAGCTACGCCCTCTGGCCCCACATGACCGTGGCGCAGAACGTGGCCTACGGCCTGCGCTTCAAGCCGGGCCTGTCGAAGGCCGACCGCGGCGCGCGCGCCGAGGAGATGCTGCGGGTCGTGAGGCTCGCGGGCTACGCAAGGCGCTACCCGGGCGAGCTCTCGGGCGGCCAGCAGCAGCGCGTCGCCGTCGCGCGGGCGCTCGTCGTCGAGCCGGAGATCCTCTTGCTCGACGAGCCTCTGAGCAACCTGGACGCAAACCTACGTGAGGAAATGCGCTTCGAGATCCGGAGGCTCCACGAGACCTTCGCCATCACCACGCTCTACGTGACCCACGACCAGGCGGAGGCGATGGTCATCTCCGACCGTGTCGCCGTCCTGCACCGGGGCCGCGTCGTCCAGGTGGGGAGCGCCGAGGACCTCTTCCAGCGGCCCCGGACCCGCTTCGTCGCGGAGTTCATCGGGAAGACCAACCTGGTGGACGCGGTGGCGGCCGAGCCGGGAGTCGTCACGCGCGGCGCGCTGCGGCTGCGCCTCGCCGCCACCGGGCTCACGCCCGGCGCCCCGGTCGTCGTCTCGATCCGCCCGCACGAGATCGAGCTTCTCGCGGCGGGTCGCGCGGCGTCGCCCGAGCGAAACATCCTCCGCGCCACGGTGGAGCGCGTCAGCTATCTCGGCGACACGGTGGACTACCTGATGCGCGTGAGCGATGGCGACCTGGCGCTCCGTGTGACGGCGCCTCCGCCGGCAAGCTGGAGGGTCGGCGAGCCGGTCACCCTGGCCCTCGCGCCCGAGGCCTGCGTGCCGCTGACGGAGCCCGCCTAGTGAACATGGGGGGCCGCGACGGGCCCCCCAAGCCCCCCCGGGTGGCTCGGGACCCGACGGGCACCTAGCCGAGCTCCCAGGGCGGGTCGATCGTCATCCGGAGCTCGAGGACCGTCGGGCCTTCTGCACCCAGCGCCTTGCCGATCGCGGTCGGGAGCGCCTCCACGGAGGCGAGGCACTCTCCTCGCGCGCCGAACGCGCGGGCGAGCGCGGGGAAGTCTGGGTTCGTCAGGTCGGCCTCGCCCCAGCGCCCCTCGAAGAGCGTCTCCTGGAGCCACTTGATCGCGCCGTACCGGTCGTCGTTCATGACGAGGAAGACGACCGGCAGCCGGTACTTGACGGCCGTCGCCAGCTCGTTCACCGAATACATGAAGCCGCCGTCGCCCACGACGCAGATGACCGCGCGGTCGGGCCGGGCGATCTGGGCACCGATCGCGGCGGGCACGCCGTAGCCGAGGGTGGCCGAGCCCACGGGATAGAGGAAC
>QHSZ01000282.1 GCA_003220595.1 Candidatus Rokuibacteriota bacterium
CGGGATCGATGCCCTGGTGGAGAGCGGTCTCCGCGAGCAGGGCCAGCGCATCCGCCTGCTGCTGGACCATCGTCGGCGTTTCCTGGGAACCGCCTGGCGCGCACGTTCCCGCCGGAACGTTTTTCGGATACACCGCCTCCCGGGCCGCGGCCAGCGCCTGCATGAGCAGGGCGCCGACCTCCGGGGTCAGTCGCCCTCGGATCCTCACGGTGCCGTCCTCATCGGGATACACGTGCAGCGCCCGGCCGGCGTGCTGACGCTCGGCCTCCCGGGCCTCGGCCTTGCGGTCCATCCGGCGCCAGCCCCGCACGATCCGCTCGACGTGCTCGGCAGTGCCAGCCCGGCCCACGGCCAGCAGCTGCTCCTCGGTCTCCGGGGTCGCCACGCGGGTCAACTCCCTCACCTTGGCGTAGGACAGCTCCCCGCGCGCGAGCGCGTGCGCCAGCCGCGGCAGTGGACCGAGTGCCCGCGCCACCCGGACGTGCTCCCGGGCCGCGCCCTGCGCGAACCCCACGCGCCAGGAGAGCCACGCGGCGCACGAGCGGAAGCCGGTGTTCCAGCCGCCGCGCGCGTCGAACTCACGGATGAGGTCGAGAAGCTGCGCGGTGGCGGCGTCGAGGTGCGCGGACAGCTCGGCGATCTCGTCGCCCAGCCGATCGAGCTCCACAGCAGACGCGAGTGTGGCGGGCGTGTCGGGCGTGAGGATTTCCATGAGCGAGTCCCCCTTGTGCTGGGGCGACTCTACACCTGAGTTTCGGAGCCATCTGGGAGGCATGACACGCGGCGATTGCGGCAGGATCCACATTTTTTGCGACGAAGCACCCGAGGTAACGTCTCCGGGCTGCCGCGGCCAGCTGGGCCGGTATCCACGCCCTGCTGCCGACACGCGGCGACTACCCGCGCAAGAAACTGTCAAGCGGAAAACGCTCTCCGGCAGGAGGCGTCCCTGGCCACCTCGTTCAGCGTGCGGTCGTCGCCCATCCCGACCATGAGCGGCCAGCCCCCAGCCGCCGGATTGACGTCGAAGAACGCGCGTGGCACGGCCCCTTCCATTTGGCTGGCGGGAGGATACAATCGGGGGCGCACCAACGCCAGGGGGAGGATCTCCATGGAATTCGAGTACTCGAAGAAGACCAAGATGTACCTCGAGCAGCTCGCCGACTTCATGGGCAAGCACGTCTATCCGAACGAGCCGGTCTTCCACGACCAGCTCAACACCGGGTCCACCCGCTGGCAGGTGCCGCCGATCATCGAGCAGCTGAAGGCGACGGCACGGGAACGCGCCCTGTGGAATCTCTTCCTGCCCGAGAGCGAGCGCGGCGCGGGTCTCACGAACCTGGAATACGCGCCCCTCTGCGAGGTGATGGGCCGCTCGCCGATTGCCCCCGAGATCTTCAACTGCTCGGCGCCCGACACCGGCAACATGGAGGTGCTCGAGCGCTACGGCACGCCCGAGCAGAAGAAGCAGTGGCTCGCGCCGCTGCTCGAGGGCAAGATCCGCTCGGCCTTCGCGATGACCGAGCCGAAGGTGGCGTCGTCCGACGCGACCAACATCGAGTCGTCCATCGTGCGCGAGGGCGACGCGTACGTGATCAACGGCCACAAGTGGTGGACCTCGGGCATCGGCGACCCGCGCTGCAAGATCCTGATCTTCATGGGCAAGACCGACCCGAAGAACCCCGACAAGTACAAGCAGCAGTCCATGATCCTGGTGCCGCGCGACACGCCGGGCATCAAGGTAGTCCGCATGCTCACGGTGTTCGGTTACGACGACGCGCCCCACGGGCACGGCGAAGTGCTGTTCGAGAACGTCCGCGTCCCCGCGGCCAACATGCTCCTCGGCGAGGGGCGCGGCTTCGAGATCGCGCAGGGCCGGCTCGGGCCGGGGCGCATCCACCACTGCATGCGCCAGATCGGCGTCGCCGAGCGCGCGCTCGAGCTCATGTGCCAGCGCGCGAACGAGCGCGTCGCGTTCGGCAAGAAGCTCGCCGACAACGACATCACGCTCGAGCGCATCGCCCAGTCACGGATCGAGATCGACCAGGCGCGCCTCCTCGTGCTCCACGCCGCCTGGATGATGGACACCGTCGGCAACAAGGCGGCGCGGCAGGCGATCGCCGAGATCAAGGTGGCCGTCCCGAACATGACCCTCCGGGTGGTCGAGCGCGCCATGCAGCTCCACGGGGGCGGCGGCGTGAGCCAGGCGTTCCCGCTCGCGTCCATGTGGGCGCACTCGCGGACGCTGCGCTTCGCCGACGGGCCGGACGAGGTGCACCGGCGCCAGATCGGCCGGCTCGAGCTCAAGAAGCACTTCTAGGCCGCGGCTCTGGGCGCTCAGATCTTCGAGGCGCGGCCGGCCCAGTAGGGATCGCGCAGGACGCGCTTCAGCAGCTTGCCGGCGGCGTCGCGCGGGAACTCCGCGTGGAAGGAGACCTCGCGGGGGACCTTGTAGTCGGCCATGTGCGCTCGCGCGAACGCCGTGACCGCGTCGGCGGTGAGCCGGGCCCCCGCGCGCGGCTGCACCGCGGCGTGGACGCGCTCGCCCCAATCGTCGTCGGGCACGCCGAAGACCGCGACGTCGTCGATGTCGGGGTGGCGGTGGAGCGCGTCCTCGATCTCGGCCGGGTAGATGTTGACGCCGGCCGAGATGATCATGTCGCGCTTCCGGTCGCAGATGAAGACGAAGCCCTCGGCGTCCACGTACGCCACGTCGCCGACGGACGCCCACTCGCCGCGCTGCGCGTCGCGGGTGGCGCCGGGGTCCTTGTAGTAGCCGTCGAACATCCCGGGGAAGCGCCGCACGTAGAGCTCGCCCGGCGTGCCAGGAGGCGCCGGGCGCCCGTCGTCGTCGAGGATGGCGAGCTCGAGGCCTGGCGCCGCGCGCCCGCACGAGCCGGGCTTGCGCAGCACCTCCTCGGGCAGGAGTACCGTGTTGATGCCGAGCTCCGTCGAGCCGTAGAACTCGTAGAGCACCGGGCCGAAGTAGCGCAGCGCCTCCTCCTTGACGCGCATCGGACACGGCGCCGCGGCGACGACCAGGGCGCGCATCGAGGAGACGTCGTAGCGCGCGCGCACGGAGGCGGGCAGGTCCACGATGCGCTTCACGAGGGTCGGCGCCATGAAGGTCGACGTGCAGCGGTGGCGCTCGATCGCCCGCAGCGCGTCCTCGGGATCGAACTTGCGCATCACCACCACCGTGCCGCCGAAGACGTGGGCGTACGTGGCGAAGCCGCCAGGCGCCGAGTGGTAGAGCGGGCCCGCGACGAGGTGGACGTGGCCCGGCTCGGCGAGGCCGAAGGCCCCCATGAAGGCGCGGACCACGCTCGCGTCGAGGCCCTGCCGGAGCGCGCCCTTCGGCCGTCCGGTGGTGCCGCCCGTGTAGATCATGGAGCCGCCGACCCCCTGCGCGGCATCCTCGGGCAGCGGTGCGGGGTCGCCCCGCGCGAGGAGCTCGTCCACGTGCTCGGCCCACGGCCGCCGCTCGCTCCCGACGAGGATCCAGCGCCGCACGCGCGCGGCGGCGGGCCGTACCTGTTCGGCCACGCGGAGGAACTGGTCGCCGACGAAGACCGCCGTCGCGTCCGAGTGGTCGAGGATATAGGCGACCTCCTCGCCGACGAGCCGGTGGTTCATCGGCACCGGGATCGCGCCCGCCGCGCGCGTGGCCGCCGCCGCCAGCAGTGCCTCGAGGCAGTTCGGGACGTAGAGGATGACGTGCGCGCCCTTCGCCACGCCGAGGCCGCGCAGCGCGCTCGCCAGACGGTTCCGCCGGTCCACGAACGCGCGCCACGTGAGGCGCCGCTCGCCCTCGATCAGGGCGAGCGCGTCGGGCGCGCGCTGGGCGTGGGCGGCGAGGACGTCCATGGGCTGGCCGTGGGAGCGGACGCTAGCGGGGCAGGCGGGCGCGCGCGGCGACGAGCGCCTCGCGCGCGACCTCCTCCGCGGGGCGCGCCCACGCCGCGGGATTCGGCGCCTCGTAGCTCAGGAAGCCGCTGTAGCCCTTGAAGTCGAGGAGCGCGAAGAACTCGCAGAAGGGCACGACGCCCTGGCCCGGGGGCAGCCGGTCCATGAATTTCCCGGGCTCGAGGCCGCTCCGCGGCACGTCGCTGAACTGCACGTAGGCGACCTCGCCGAGGCCGACGTCCTCGATGTCGCGGAGAGTCGCGCCGCTCCGCCAGAGGTGGTAGGTGTCGAGCAGGAGCCCGCAGCGCGGGTGGGCCGCCTTCGCCAGTTGAACTCGACCGCCAGCCGGACGCCGTGCTTCGCCGCGATGTCGCCGACCTCGCGCACGCTCTCCGCGGCGCGTCGGAGGTCGCCCCGGCCCTTGTCCACGGGGCTCATCACGGTGGCGCAGCCGAGCAGGGCCGCGCGCTCGCACTGCTCGTCGAACACGCGGAGCAGCCGGCGGCGCTCGTCGCCCTCGGCCCACATCCAGCCGAGCTCGACGCCGACGCACGCGACGGGGAGCCCGGCGCCCTTCACGAGGGCGAGCACGTCGGCGACCGCCTGGCCCTGCGCGGCGGCGCGCGTGAAGTCGATCCGGCGCAGCTCGACGCCGTCCCAGCCGACGCGCCGCGCGAGGCGCAGCACGTCCGTCAAGGGTGTCGTGTCCAGGGTCCAGGTGTGGAGCGCGAGCACCGTCGTCAGACCGTCGCCGACAGGCCCCCGTCGAAGT
This sequence comes from Candidatus Rokuibacteriota bacterium, assembly GCA_003220595.1. Classification (GTDB taxonomy): domain Bacteria; phylum Methylomirabilota; class Methylomirabilia; order Rokubacteriales; family CSP1-6; genus AR19. Next base: position 4,676 of record QHSZ01000282.1, read on the forward strand.
TGATCGCCGTGCCCGTGATGTAGGCCGCGCGCGCCGAGCAGAGGAACGCCACGAGGTCGGCGAACTCGTGCGCCTCGCCGAACCGGCCGAGCGGGACGCGGCGCTTCTCGGCCTGCTCGCGATAGAACGCCTCCCGATCGCCCGTGATGCGGCGCTCCCACTGGCCGCTCTTCACCACGCCGAGGCAGATCGTGTTGACCAGGATCCCGTCCGGCGCGTACTCGTTGGCGAGCGACTTGGTGAGGTTGATGCCGGCCGCGCGCGTCACGCTCGTCGGCAGCGACCGCGCCGCCGGCGCCTTGCCGCCGACCGTCGTGACGTTGACGATCCGGCCACCGCCCCGGCGCTTCATGTGCGGGATCACGAGCCGGCAGAGACGGACCGCGGCCATCAGCTTCAGCTCGATGTCCTCCTGCCAGGTGGCGTCGCTGACCTGCTCGAAGCCGGCCGCCGCCGAGGTGCCCGCGTTGTTCACGAGCACGTCGACGCCGCCCCAGCGCGCGAGGGTCGCCGCGACGAACGCCTCGACCTGCTCGGGCCGCGTCACGTCGGCGGGCATCGCCAGCACGTCGGCGCCGGTCTCGCGCCGGACCTGGTCGGCGACGCGCTCGAGCAGCTCCTTGCGTCGCGCGCAGGTCGCCACGCGGGCGCCCGAGCGCGCGAAGCGCTCGACGCAGGCGCGCCCGAGGCCGTCGTTGCCGCCCGTGACGATCACGACCTTGTCCTTGAGGCCGAGCTCGAGTGTGTCCATGGCCCCCGACGATATCACCGTCGGCCCGGAAGGTGTAGCCTGTCGCCGTGATCCCGCGGAGGCCCGCCGCCGCGCTCCTGGCGCTCGTCCTGCTGGCGGCGACGGCCGCGGCGCAGGACGGAGCCGGCGCGCGCGCGCGCGAGGTCACGGCGACGCGCGCGTCGCTGAAGGCGATCCGCGCCGGGCTCGACGATTTTCTCTTCGTCCACGGGCGCTACCCCTACACGGAGGAGGGCGTCGCCATCCTCCTCACGTGGGGGCTCTTCGGCGGCCCGTACATCGAGCGCTCGGTCGCGACGCTCGACGCCTGGGGCCGGCCCTTCGTCTACCGCTCGCCGAGCACGCGCGCCGGGCGGCGGGAGTTCGACCTCTTCTCGCTCGGGCCCGACGGCCGCGAGGGTACCGCCGACGACGTCGAGTGAGCGGCGCCCTCAGGACGTGCCGAGGCGGCCGACGACGGGGAGCTTGAGCGCGGGCCGTATGAGGTCCACGCCGAAGTTGAGCGTGAGGACGTTCAGCTCGATCCCCTCGTCCCAGCCGACGGCGAGACCGCCGAGGCCGAAGAGGGAGACCTGGACGCCCGTGCGGCTCGGCGTCAGCCCGGCGAGCGCGCCGCCGGCCAGGTAGTCCTTGCCGATCGCCGTCGGCGGGAGCTTGAGCCGGAGCTCCGGAACGTGGCGGCCGATCCACGCCGTGAACGTGTTGCTGTTGGGCCCCGGCCACGTGCGGTAGCTCGCGGGATAGGGGTACGCCGCGATCGCGGCCTCGATCTTCGTGATGACCTCGTCCACGCCCTCGCCCCGGAGGTCGACGAGCTTCAGGGGGCGATCGCCGAACCAGTAGTTGTCGGGGCCCGCCCGGTTCACGCGCACCGCGGGGGCGCCGCGGTCGACCCCCCAGCCGATCACCTCGTAGCGCCTGTAGGCGTCCGCCCCGCCTGGCTTCACCGCGATCCAGGTGTGCACCGCGAAGACGCCGCGCCAGCTCACGGCGCGCGCGGCGTAGACCTGCACGACCGGCTCCTGCGTGAGCGCGGGATCGGGCGCCTGCCCCGAGGGGCCGCGCTCGAGCTCCCACCAGTTGCTCCGCGCGCGCCCGAGCACCGCGCAGCCGACGAGCGCCGGCAGGACGAGCGCCAGGAGCCAGCGCGCGCGGCGACGGGTCACCCCCCCAGCTCCTTCCGGACGAGCTGCGCGCCCTCGACCAGCGCGGCGAGCTTCTGCTTCACGACCCAGCGCGGCGTCTCCCAGAAGCCGCAGTCGGGATTGAGCCAGAGCTTGTCGGGCCTGACGTGCTTGAGGAGACCGCGAATGCGCTCGGCGACGTCCACGCCGGTCTCGGCCTTGAAGGCCTTCACGTCGACGACGCCGGCGCCGAGCTCCTTGTCCTTCGGGAAGTCCTTCCAGCGCCCGGCCTCTTCCATGCCGCGGTTGGCGAACTCGAGCACGACCTGCGAGGCGGCGAGCTCGTGGAGCGTCGGGAAGACGTTGCGGTAGTCGCGGACGGCGCTGAACGGCCGGCCGTAGAGGTTGCCGAAGCAGATGTGGACGGCGAGCTTCGCCTCCACGCCCGCGACCGCGCGGTTGACGCCCTTGGCGAACTGCGGCACCGAGCCCGCGTACATCCCGCTGTGGGGCTCGTCGATCTGGATGAAGTCGGCGCCGACCGCGACGAGCGCCCGGCACTCGGCGTTGACGATCTGGACGAGGTCGGCGAGGAGCGTGTCCTTGTCCTTGTAGCCGCCGCCGAGCTTCAGCGGGACGAGCAGCGTGTACGGGCCCGGCACGGTCGCCTTGATCCGCCGGGTCGTCAGCGAGCGCGCCAGCTTGAACTCGTCGACGATGCCGAGCCCGTGCGGCGCCGAGACCTTGCCGACGACCTCGAACGGCGTGTTCGTGTCCCAGAGCGGCTGGCCGAGCTTGCGCGGCGGCTCGAGGGGGCGGATCCCCTGGATGAAGTCGTAGAAGCCGACGATGAAGCGGACCCGCATCATCTCGCCCGTCGTCACGACGTCGATCCCGGCGCGCTCCTGGTCGAGGAGCGCCGCCTGCGTGGCGTCCTCCATCAGCTCGCGCACGTCCACCGCGCCGAGGCGCCCGGCCTCCATCGCCTCGCGCGCCAGCCACACCCAGCCGGGCAGCCCGTGGCTTCCCACCACCGAGGTCGGCAGCAGCATCACCCGCTGACGCCCTCCGGGCCGCCGCGCGTCATCCGAGCGCGGATCGCGTCCATGGCCCGTCGATGCTCGCCGGAGGCGAGGCAGTCGGCGAAGAGCGTCTCCATCTCCTTGCGGAACGCGTCGAACTCGAGGTCGAACGCGCGCGTGAGCAGCCGCTTGCTCGCCCTGACGCTCGCGGGCGGGAGCGCCAGGAAGCGCTCCAGCGTCGCCTCGAGCTGCGGCGGGAAGTCGGCGGCCGGCACGACGCGGTTCACGAGGCCGTAGCGCTCGGCTTCGCGCGCCGGAATCGGCTCGCCGAGGAGACAGAGCTCCTTGGCGCGCGCGAGCCCGACGAGCCGCGGCAGGCGATAGAGCGACATGGACGGGATGAGGCACTCCTTCACGGCCGGCAGGCCGAGGAGGGCGTCGTCCGACGCGAGCCGGTAATCGCAGACGAGCGCGAGCTGGAGCCCGCCGCCCAGACAGTGGCCGCGGATCCCCGCGATGAAGAGCTTGTCCATCCGCTCCATCGCGGTCATCGCGTCCTCCCAGGCGACGAAGTCGCCGAGGCCGAAGGCGCCCGAGGCGAGCGCCTTGAGGTCGACGCCCGTCGAAAACGCCCGGCCGGCGCCGGTGAGGACGACCACGCGCACCTCGGGACGCTCGGCCAGCTCGCCCACCACCCGGTTCAGGTCGCGGACCCAGCGCGCGTCGCCGGCGTTCAGCACCGCGGGGCGGTCGAGCGTGACGCGCGCGACGGGCCCGGCCACGGCGAGACGCATCGTTTCGAGCTCGGGCATGAGCCTATGGTTTACCATAAAAGACCTCGTGACTCCGCCCATCGTCCCCCTCTGCCTCACGGTCTTCGCCAACACGTTCACGAACGGCGCCTTCCCCGCGCTGGCGGGCGTCCTCTTCCTCGCGCACCGGCGCTGACGCGCGTGGCCGACGCCGGACTCGTCCTCGCGTGCGCGGGCTGCTGCTGCGGCCACCCCGACAAGGGCGGCGCGCGCATCGCCAAGCCCCTCTGGCGCCGCGTGTTCGCCGCCGCCGGCCTCGAGGGCCGGGCGCGCCTGGCGTTCAGCGAGTGCCTCGGCCCGTGCAGCGAGGCGAACGTCGTGTTCCTCTACCTCCGCGGCCGCCCGCTCTGGCTCCGGCGGATCGACTCCGCCGAGCTCTTCGCCGCGGCGCTCGCGTACGCGCGCGCGGCCGTCACCGATCCCGGCGCGGCGCTGCCGCCGGCGCTCGCGGAGCGCTCGTTCTCGTGGACCGGTGGCGGCATCGGCCCGGAGCCGGTATAAGGAGACCACCATGGACTACGCGGACTACCGGCACCTCGTCTTCGAGCGGAAGCCGAGCGGGGTGCTCCTCATCACGATCAACCGTCCCGAGGTCCTGAACGCGACCAACGCGCGCCTGCACTGGGAGCTCACCCAGGTCTGGCTCACGGTGGACGCGGATCCGGAGACGCGCGTGGCGGTGGTCACCGGCGCGGGCAAGGCGTTCTCGGCCGGCGGCGACCTGGACCTGGTGGAGGAGATGGCGGGCAACGCCGACGCCGCGGCGCGCACGATGCGCGAGGCGTCCGACCTCGTGTACAACATCCTGAACCTCGACAAACCCGTCGTCTCGGCGATCAACGGGGTCGCCGTCGGCGCCGGCCTCGTCGTCGCGCTGCTCGCCGACGTCAGCATCATCTCGGAGACCGCGCGGCTCACCGACGGGCACACGCGGCTCGGCGTGGTGGCAGGCGACCACGCGGCGATCGTCTGGCCGCTCCTCTGCGGGATGGCGAAGGCGAAGTACTACCTGCTCACCTCGGAGTTCCTCGACGGCCGCGAGGCCGAGCGGATCGGCCTCGTGAGCCTCTGCGTGGCGCCCGCCGACGTCCTGCCGCGCGCGCTCGACGTCGCCGACCGGCTCGGGCGGGGGAGCCAGCCCTCGATCCGCTGGACCAAGCGCGCGCTCAACAACTGGCTGCGCCAGGCGGGCCCCATCTTCGACCAGTCGCTCGCGCTCGAGATGCTCACGTTCATGCACGGCGACGTCCGCGAGGGCGCCCGCGCGATCCGCGAGAAGCGCGCCCCGGCGTTTCCGTCGGCGCGCTGAGCGGGCCCGCGCCATGGCGTGGACGCCGCCGCCCGCCCGCCCGGGCCATCCCTATCACATGCACGACGCGATCTACGCCCAGCCGGGCGCGCTGCGGCTGGTCACGCGCGGCCAGGGCGAGCTGATCGAGGCGGCCGCGGCGCGCCTCAAGGGCCTCGACCGCGTGCTCCTGTCGGGCATCGGCACCTCGTGGCACGCGGCACTCGTCGGCGAGCTCCTCTTCGCCCACGCGGGCCGGCTGGGCCACCGGGCGCGCGCGCTGCACGCGTTCGAGCTCGAGGGCTACTGGCCCGCGCCGGACGCGCGGACCGGCGTGGTCGTGGTGAGCCATCGCGGCGGCCAGCGCTCCTCGCGCGCGACGCTCGGGAACGCGAAGGCCGGCGGGGGCCCCAGCGTGGCGATCACCGGCAAGGGCGCGACCGGCCTCGACGCGGCCGACTACGTGCTCCGCACGGTGGAGCAGGAGGCCTCGGCCTGCCACACGGCGAGCTACACGACCGCGCTCGCGCTCCTCGCCGCGCTCGCGGCCGCGCTGGGATCGTCCGGGGACCTGCGCCACGAGATGGAGGAGATCCCCGACATGCTGGCGCTCCTGCTCGGGCAGGAGTCGTGGGAGGAGCTGGCGGCGCGCTTCGCGGACCGCCGGCGCTACTGGTTCGTCGGCGGCGGGCCCAACACGGCGACAGCGCTCGAGGCGGCGCTCAAGATGAGCGAGGCCAACCACGCGACCGCGCTCGGGTTCAACTGCGAGCAGTTTCTCCACGGCCCCTGGGCGGCGCTCGAGGCCGAGGACGTGGTGTTCCTGATCGCGCCGCCGGGGCCGTCCCACGAACGCTGCCTCGCCGTGGCGCGCGTCGTCCGGGAGGTCGGCGCGCCGCTCGTGGCGCTGGCGTACGAGGGCGACGACGCGATCGCGCCGCTCGCCGCGGAGACGATCGCGCTCCCGCCCGTGAACGAGCTGCTCTCACCGATCCTCGCCGTCGTCCCCCTCCAGCTCTTCACCTACCACCTGGCGCTTTTGCGCCGCGTGAACCCCGACACGATGCGCGCCGATCAGCCGGCGCACGGCCGGGCGCGCGCCGGCCTCACCCTCTAGGAACCCGTCGGGCTAACCACGGTTCGCGCGCGGGCTTTGCCCGCGCAACCGGTTTTACAGATAGGGCCGCCGCGGGTGACCGGTGGGGGGTGTCGGGGGGAGGGGCGCCCCCCTGACGTTCTCTAGGGCTGGCGCGGCGGGCCGTCGGAGCGGGGGCCGCCGCGCCCCCGGCGGCGGCGCCGGCGCCGGCGGCTCGCACCCGGCGCGCCTTCGGCCGACGGCGGGGGCGCCGGGGCGGCGGGACGCGGTGGCGGCGCGGCGCGCGGCTCCGCGTGGCGCGGCGGCTCGTGCCGCCGCCGGTCGGGCGCGCCGCGTCCGTGTTCGCGTCGGCCGCGGTCGCCGAACCGGTCGCGCGCCGCGAGCCGCGCGCGCCGCTCCTCGGCGTAGCGCCGGCGCTCCTCGGCGGTCGGCCTGATCTCCTGGAGAAACACGGCGTCGTCCGCCCACTCGACCGGGATCTTCTGGCCGATGAACTTCTCGATGGCCTCGAGGTTCAGGGCGCTCGCCTCGTCCACGAGGCTGATCGCCTTGCCGCCGGCGCCCGCGCGCGCGGTACGGCCGATGCGGTGCACGTAGTCCTCGGCGTCCTGGGGCAGGTCCCAGTTGATGACGTGGCTCACGGCCTCGATGTGGAGGCCGCGGGAGGCGACGTCGGTCGCGACCAGCACGGGGAGGCGGCCCTCCTTGAAGTCGTTGAGGATCTTGAGTCGCCGCTTCTGGTCCACGTCGCCCGTCAGCGCGCGCGTCTCGTAGCCGTTCCGTGTCAGCCGGTCCTCGAGCCGCCGCGCCTCCTCGCGCGTGTTCGAGAAGATCAGGATACGGTCGCCGCCCTCGCGCCGGAGCAGCCCGAGCAGCAGCGGGAACTTCTCCTCGCGCCCGACGTGGAAGAGCGACTGCTCGACGCGCTCCGCCGTCTTCTGCTGCGGCATGATCGTGATCTGCGACGGGTTGTTCATGAACTCCCAGGTGAGCTCGAGCACCCGGAACGAGAGCGTCGCCGAGAAGAGGAACGACTGGCGCTTGTCGTGCGGCGGCAGCCGGCGCAGGATGAAGCGGAGGTCGGCGATGAAACCCATGTCGAACATCCGGTCGGCCTCGTCGATGACGAGCAGCTCGATGTGCCGGGGTGACCAGACGCGCTGCTTGAGGTAGTCGATCAGCCGGCCCGGCGTGCCCACGAGCAGGTCGCAGCCCGCCGCCAGCGTCTCGCGCTGCTTGGCGTAGTCGATGCCGCCGTAGACCGCCTGGATGCGGAACGGCGTGAATCGACCGAGGAGCTTCGCGTCCGACTCGATCTGGACGACCAGCTCGCGCGTGGGCGCGATCACGAGCATGCGCGGCGTCCCCGTGCCCGCCGACCCCGCCGGCGGCGCGGGCGTCCGCAGCATGCGCGTGAACGCGGCGATGAGGAAGGCGGCCGTCTTGCCCGTTCCGGTCTGCGACTGGCCGGCCACGTCCTTGCCCCTCAGCGCGAGCGGGAGCGCCGCCTCCTGGATCGGCGTGGCGGTCACGAAGCCCGCCTCGCGGATCCCCTGCATCACGGGCTCGGGCAGGTCGAGCGTCATGAAGTCCATTTATCGGAGCGCGAGGCCGCACCCCACGTGGGTGGCCCGAGAGAGGTGCGTCATGTCGCGGCCTCGGTGGCAGGCGCGGACGCTCGCTTCCCGAAGATCCTCGCGCAGATGATCCCGACCTCGTAGAGCAGGATGAGCGGGCCCGCCATCAGCGTCTGGTTGAACATGTCGGGCGTGGGCGTCAGCACGGCGCCGGCGATGAACGCGCCGAGGATCGCGTACTTCCGGTTCTTGGCGAGCATCGCGGGCGTGACGACGCCGAGCCGCGCCAGGATCGTGATGACGAGCGGCAGCTCGAAGACCGCGCCGAACGCGAGCGTGAACTTCAGCAGGAAGTCGATGTAGTTCCCGATCGAGATCATCGCCTGGAGGCCCGGCCGCTCGTACGAGAGCAGGAACTGGATCGCGAACGGCGTGACGACCTTGAGCGAGAAGGCACCACCGCCGACGAAGAGCAGCGTGCCGATGATGACGAACGGGGCCGCGTACTACCTCTCGTGCACGTGGAGCCCGGGC